>JAISPL010000025.1 GCA_031274925.1 Syntrophobacterales bacterium
ACAAGACTATTACTTGCACATCAAAGAATGCGAATTCAGATTTAACTTCAGAAACGAAGACGTTTATGATATTTCAGTGAAAATAGTCAAGAAATTTTAGGAAGTTCGTGGAAAGACCCTTAATATGATATAATAATTGCTTCGTATCGGTTCGACTCGCAGTGAATGTGAGTTTGCAAGGGAAGACAATTTATATCAGAGGACGTTGATATGAAATTATTAAATATAATAAAACCAAGATGGATGAGCAATAATTTTGAAAAAGCGCTAAAAGCCGTCAGTAAACTGACCGACCAAAATTTGCTGGCCCATGTTGCTGAGAATGCCAAAGACAGTGCTGTACGCATGGAGGCGACTGACAGGCTGACCGACAAAAACAGCGCACAAAAATTTATGCTGACATCGCCGAGAATGGCTTGTACAGCAAATATAGTCGCGAAGAAGCGGTGAACCGCCTGACCGACAAAGACATATTAAGAATGATTGCGAATGGTAGCGCGGAAAAGTATCTCTGCACGCGGACAACGAGTGAAACAGAAGTGGTATATGATGAGTGGATGGTTGCAGGTGGGGGCATACGAGGGACATTTTGATACTACAGAACATGTAACCCACATCTACGAACACACCTTAGACCTCCGCGATGTCGCCCGTAGACGACTGGTTGCATTGTGAAATATCATTAATGAAAATATAGGGATTGCTTGTTTGAAAATAAGCATTTTCTAACCCTGCTCCCAAAATGAAAGAAGCGAATACTTTGTTACGTATTCGTTTCTTCTCTCTATTCCGTATAATCAAGCTGTCTTTGCCTCCGCTTTTTCCGGCTCTTTTTTGGCAGGGTGCTCGCAGAAACGAACATGTCTTTTGCAATATCCTCTGGGTGCAGGGCGTTCTTTTGTGCGTCCATTTCCATTTTTTCTTTGCTTTTGTCTGTTCCTCGTATTCTTTTTGCCTGCAATTTCCCTGTGCTCATGTACAAGGATTTTTTTCACAAGCTCGTTGAACATGGTCGTTGCCAGCGTGTCAAAGTTTTCGTACTTCCAGACAAGGGCGATAAGCTTGTCAGCAGACTTGCGGTTTTTCTCAAACGCCGGTGAAGGTAGCTTCGATTTCTTCAATCTCTTTTGAAAGGGCCTTTTGCTATGTGACATACTGTTCATCAAGAGATATACATCCCGCGTTCCGCTGGTTTCTGCTATATTTGATATGGGTTGTAACCGATTAAAGAGCATTAAATCTCGTCAAGGTATCTCTCAAAAAGAGACGCAGCTTTCAGAAGGTTCGGTGGAAAAGGAATGGTTCTCTCAAAGAACCCTTCGATACCTGGAAACCTCTCCAAGGGAAATCTGATATAAAAACTGAAGAAAGGAAGATTATCCTCCAGCAACCTCATATCCATTTAGGACCCCGCATTCAGTAGGCGTATGGCATGTCATAATAGACGAAACAGGAGAGAAGGGCCATATTTGATGTCAATGTAAGGGGGGACAGAAGTAGATGTCCAAGCGAGAGAGGAGGGGAAAAGGGAAGAAAAGAAAGGGGCTGGTTGGGGACCTTGACCCTTTGAATCGAAAGCGGATATAATTAGGTGTTGGTACCCGGAAGAATTTCCGAAAAGTATCCCGGGGCCTGCCGGTATTTAAACAAGATGTTTTCTATTGACCTCAAGAGAAGGAGGATGTGCCTTGAAAACAGTTGTTCTCTTTGGAAGTCCGCGCAAGGACGGTAATACAATCCAGCTTGTCAGGACAGTGTCGGATGTGTTGAAAGCTAGGGGCGGGAACGTAAGGATGCTTTATCTCAATGACCTGAACATCAGGCCGTGCCAAGGCTGCTACGTCTGCCTGGAGAACGGTGTGTGCAGGATTAACGACGACATGAAGGACATACGGAAATACGTCATGGAATCGGACCTCATCGTGTACGCCACTCCAGTCTACTGGTTCGGGCCGTCGGGGCAGCTGAAAATCACCATGGATAGATCGATTGCCTTTATGGATGAAAATTATAATTCCAGGATCAAAGGGAAGAAGGCGATTACGCTTATGACGTGCGAGGATGAGAAGCAAGATACATGCGAGCCTGCCCTCGGGATGTTCCGAAAGACCTTTGATCTCCTGAATATTGACTGTGCGGGAAACATGGAAGCACTTGGCTGTAGGAATAAAGGTCCCATAAAGCAGGAGTATGTAGAGGAAGCCCGAAAGCTTGCCGAATCAATTGCATGAACGTACCGAAAGCCCTTTACTTCATTACGAAGAAGGTAGGAAAGGCTGTCTGGGATTATAAAATGCTTAACGATGGGGACAAGATCCTTATCGCTGTTTCAGGTGGTAAGGACAGTCTTGCCCTGCTCCGCATCATGCAGGAAAGACTGAAATATGTGCCGGTCAGGCATGAAATCATTGCGTGTCATGTGGATATGGCTTTCAAATGGATGAACACGGAAGCCCTTGTCAGGCATTTCGAGAAGGAGTCGGCTCCTTACGTAATTACCCACGCTCCGGAAGGCTGGAGGGGCACAGAGGACGATCCCGGCTGTTTCTGGTGCAGTTGGAACAGGAGAAAAGCTCTCTTTGATCTTGCCCGTACTGTGGGTGCCACCAAAATCGCTTTCGCCCATCATATGGATGACATTGTGGAGACCATGCTCCTGAACCTTTTTTTTCAAGGCGAGATAGGCACCATGCGGCCTTACCAGGAAATGTTTGGCGGTGAACTAGCAATAATAAGGCCTCTTGCGTACGTTGAAGAAAAGGAGATCATCACCCTCGCCGCTAAGCTTACCCTTCCTGTCATCTCATCTCAATGCCCTCATGGCGATACATCCAAAAGGAAGATTGTAAAAGGCCTTATCGCCGAGATGAAAAAGCACAACAAAAATGTGAAAAAGAACATATTCAGGAGCCACACGCGTATCCGAAAAGAATATTTGCTCGACATAATGAATATACCATGATGATAACTTCAGGAGAGACGCTGAGCTTGGATGACATTGGAGAGAACCGTCAAGTTTTCACTTAGGTGGCCTTGCTGGGTCTGAAAGCGATCGATGCAAATGCCAGGATGACAGCGGGAATCTCCGGTTCGGAGATGCTCTCGTTGGTGGCGGGCTGACCCACGGTGAATCCACCCCGGATGGCGCGGTAGTCTTCTTGTTTGGGATATTTTTAGGTTTCTATCCCTCATACAAGGCTTCGCCCTTGAGTCCCATATATGCGCTTCGGTATGAGTTGGTTCTGCGAGGGGGACACGGTATGTTTTTTTGCGCTATTATTGAGCAGAGTTATGGCCATGAAATGATCTGAAGCCATAGATTGAGATCAACGATTTTTGGAGGATAAAAAAAGGATGGATATGGAAGAAACTGACAAACAGCAAAAATCTGCCGAAGCGCAGCCTGTGAAAATGCGCTTTTTGTGGTGGATTGTCTTGCTCGTAGCCTGTCTTCTGGGCGCGGGAATTTACATACTCCTCATAAGACCTGGCACGGCCCAAGACCAGATCAAACAGGCCCCAATGAACCAGGCGCGGATAGTACCAGTTACGGCAATGGCTGCCAGAAAAGGAGATTTTGGCATCTATGTGAGCGGACTCGGGACGGTCACTCCGGTTTATACGGTCACAGTCAAAACCCGCATTGATGGGCAACTGATGGATGTTTACTACCGGGAAGGTCAGCTTGTGAAGAAGGGGGACCTGATCGCTCAGATCGATCCAAGACCTTTCGAAGTGCAACTGGCTCAGGCCGAGGGGCAGTTGGCACGGGATCAGGCATTTCTCGCAAATGCCAGGGTCGACGCCACCCGCTACCGGACGCTTTGGCAGCAGGATTCAGTCTCGAAACAGCAGCTTGACACCCAAGAGTCACTCGTGAGGCAATACGAAGGTACGGTGAAGATCGACCAAGCGGCGATTAGCAATGCAAAACTTCAGTTGGCCTACTGCCGTGTCACCGCGCCCATAAGTGGCAGGATAGGACTTCGCCTTGTTGATCCAGGTAACATAGTTCGCGTGGCTGACACGAACGGCCTCATCGTAATTACCCAGCTCCAGCCCATTGCCGTGACATTTCCCATCCCCGAAGACCATCTTCAACAGGTCCTTCGCAGATACATGGCCGGAGCGGAATTATCGGTCGAAGCGTTTGATCGGGAGCAGAAGCAGAAACTTGCCATAGGAACGTTGCTCACGATTGACAATCAGATCGACACGAGCACAGGAACCGTCAAACTGAAGGCAACATTCCACAACAAACAAAATGAACTTTTCCCAAACCAATTCGTAAATGTCCGCCTGTTAGTGGATGTGAGGCGGGGTGTCACGATAGTACCTTTGTCTGCCATACAAAGGGGTCCTCAGGGTACATTTGTGTACGTGGTTAAAGAGGACCGGACGGTGACTGTGCGCCCGGTCGGTATGGGAGAGGTCCAGGGAGGCGATGCCGTGATAACGACAGGGATCTTGCCCGGTGAAATGGTGGTTACGGATGGTGCGGAAAGGCTCCGGGAAGGCATAAAAGTGGATCTGAGAGATTTCAACAAAGGAGTTTCCCCCAAGGGACGCTGATGAATATTTCCCGCCCCTTCATCACACGACCCGTGGCAACGACGTTGCTTATGATCGCCATTTTCCTGAGTGGTGCCGTGGCATATAAGCAGCTTGCCGTATCCGCCCTTCCCCAAGTCGATTATCCGACTATTCAGGTCAGGACGTTTTATCCTGGGGGAAGCCCCGAAGTCATGGCCTCTTCAGTGACTGCCCCTTTGGAGCGCCAATTTGGCCAGATGCCCGGCCTTACTCAGATGACCTCCACCAGCTCAAGCGGCAGCTCTATAATTACGCTCCAGTTTACCCTTGATCTCTCCCTTGATGTGGCTGAGCAACAGGTCCAGGCAGCCATAAACGCATCATTTAACTATCTGCCCAAGGATCTCCCAATCCCACCCGTCTACAGCAAGGTGAACCCCGCCGATGCACCGATACTGACACTCGCGCTTACTTCAAAGACCATGCCTTTGACTCAGGTGGAAGACTTAGCGGATACTAGGTTTGCCCAGAAAATTTCTCAACTCCCCGGAGTGGGTCTCGTGAGTATCAGCGGAGGCCAGAGGCCAGCGGTGCGGATTCACGTGAACCCAGTGGCCCTTGCCGCATATAACCTGACGCTGGATGACCTCAGGTCGGCTATTGCTTCCGCCAATGTAAATCAGGCCAAAGGGAGCTTTGATGGTCTGCGGCTTTCGTACATTATAGGCGCCAATGACCAACTGGTTACGAGTCAGGAATACAGTAATCTGATTGTTGCGTATCGCAACAACGCGCCCGTGAAGCTTTCCGACGTGGCCGAAGCGATCGACGATGCGGAAAACGTGAAACAGGCTGCTTGGATGAATGGTGATCCTGCGGTCATTGTGAACATACAGCGGCAGCCCGGAGCAAACGTCATTGAAGTGGTGGACCGGGTAAAAAGAGTGCTCCCTCAGTTTCAGGGTACGTTGCCACCCGCAGTGAAGGTTTCCATATTGACCGACCGTACCAGTACTATACGGGCCTCGGTCCATGATGTCCAGTTCGAGATGATGCTCGCGGTAGCCCTCGTTGTTCTTGTGATGTTCCTTTTCCTTCGTAATGCTTCTGCGACGGTTATCCCGAGTGTCGCCGTGCCTCTCTCTCTTGTCGGCACGTTCGGGGCCATGCATCTCCTCGGGTTCAGTCTGAACAACCTTTCCCTCATGGCGCTTACTATCTCCACCGGTTTTGTGGTGGATGACGCTATTGTCATGATTGAGAACGTGACACGATACATTGAGGCTGGAGACCACCCGCTCCAGGCGGCGCTTAAAGGCTCAAAGCAGATCGGATTTACCATTCTCTCCCTCACCGTCTCCCTTGTCGCCGTTCTGATTCCACTGCTATTTATGGCTGACGTGGTGGGCCGTCTTTTCCGTGAGTTTGCCATCACCCTGGGCATTACCATAGTAATCTCGGCAATTGTATCGCTTACCCTCACACCCATGATGTGCGCCAAACTCCTTAAAAAACACAAGGGTGCGACACAGGAAGGACGATTCTACACCTCCTCTCAGAGGATATTTGACCGGATGATCGGGTTCTACGGGAGAACTCTGACATGGGTTCTTAAGCGACAAAAAGCCACTCTCTGGGTGGCGGTGGGTACCCTGTTTGGTACCATGCTGCTATTCTACTATGTCCCTAAAGGTTTCTTTCCCATCCAGGATACGGGAGTTATACAAGGGATATCGGAGGCGTCTCAGTCCATCTCCTTCCCCGCTATGGCAGAACGTCAGCAGGCGCTGGCCAGAGTTGTTCTGAAAGATCCGGCGGTTGAAAGCCTTTCTTCTTTCATCGGTATAGATGGGACCAATGTAACGATCAACAGCGGCCGAATACTTATCAATCTCAAACCACTGTCAGTCAGGAAGGTAAGCGCGTCCAACGTGATCCGTCGGCTTCAACCGGAACTTGAGAAGGTTGAAGGAATCACGCTCTTCATGCAACCCGTGCAGGATCTTACTGTGGACGCGAGGGTAACCAGAACTCAGTATCAGTATACTCTCGAAGACCCTGATATCAATGAGCTGAACACCCTGTCGCCGAAGCTCGTGGAGGCACTCCGCAACCATTCCGATCTTCGTGATGTGAGCAGTGACCAACAGGATAAAGGACTGTATCTGGCGCTGGAAATCGACCGTAGTACGGCATCGAGACTTGGGATTACGCCGCAGCAGATCGACGATGCCCTTTACAGCGCCTTCGGCCAGCGGCAGGTTTCCACCATTTTTACCCAACTGAACCAGTACCGTGTCGTCCTTACGGCAAAGCCTGACTTTCAGCAAGGACCATCCGCACTCCAGTCCATATATTTGCGCGGCACGCACAGCGTACAGGTGCCTCTGAACTCAATCGTCAAGGCATCCGAGACAACGGGTCCGCTGGTTATCAGTCGTCAGGGTCAGTTTCCTGCCACGACGATCTCCTTTAATCTGGCGCCGAAGGCGGCCCTCGGAGATGCGGTCACCACGATTGAGTCTGCGGAGAAGAAGATGGACTTCCCACCGAGCATCAGAGGAAATTTTCAAGGCACTGCCCAGGCATTCAGGGTTTCCCTAAAAAATGAACCGATCCTCATACTGGCTGCTCTGATAACGGTTTACATCGTCCTCGGAGTACTCTACGAAAGCTACATCCACCCGATTACGATCCTTTCCACACTCCCTTCCGCCGGCGTGGGGGCGATTCTCGCGCTCATGGTCTGTCGCTCGGAGTTTAGTGTCATTGCCCTGATCGGCATAATTCTACTCATAGGTATTGTGAAGAAAAACGGTATCATGATGGTGGACTTTGCCTTGGAAGCGGAACGCAATGAAGGGAAGAGTCCGGCGGATGCAATTTATCAGGCTTCTCTCCTGAGGTTTCGGCCCATTATGATGACTACCATGGCGGCACTTCTCGGGGCGCTACCATTGGCTCTCAGTACGGGGGTAGGGTCGGAACTAAGGCGGCCCCTCGGCATTACCATCGTGGGCGGCCTTGTCGTCAGTCAGTTATTGACTCTTTACACAACTCCAGTGATCTATCTTGCCTTCGATCGGATGGCCAGATGGGTGCGCACCAGTCGGTCAGGAACATCGGACAGTGCCGAGGACGGCCGTAATTCCCAATGAATATCTCATCTGTTTTCATCCATAGACCGGTAGCGACTACGCTTATTACACTTGCAATAGTACTCTCCGGCATAGTTGCAGTCCAGATGCTGCCAGTGGCCCCCCTTCCCCAGGTAGACTTCCCCACTATCCAGGTAAACGCGGGGTTGCCTGGAGCCGATCCCGCGACCATGGCTACGTCGGTAGCAGCTCCTCTTGAGCGCCAGTTTAGCCGCATCGCGGGCGTCACGGAAATGACATCCACTAGTTTTCGCGGTTCTACGAGTATTACGCTCCAGTTCGACCTTGACCGCAACATCGACGGGGCTGCCCGTGATGTGCAGGCAGCGATCAACGCGGCGCGGGGTTTTTTGCCGCCCAATCTTCCAAACAATCCGATCTACCGGAAGGTAAACCCTGCAGATGCGCCGATCCTTATCGTTGCCCTTCAGTCTGACGTGATAGGTGTGCCCCAGTTATATGACGCGGCGTCCAGTATAATGCAACAAAAACTTTCCCAGACGAAGGGGGTGGGACAGGTAATCGTGGGAGGTAGTTCCCTCCCTGCGGTCAGGGTGGATTTAAATCCCACCGCCCTAAATAAGTACGGGATAAGTCTGGAAGATGTGCGTGGAGTACTTGCCTCGACCAGTGTGAACCGACCGAAAGGCCAAGTGACGGAGGGCAACAGAACGTGGGAAATTACTGCCAATGACCAGCTTCGTAGGGCAGTCGATTACCGTCAGGTAATTGTTTCGTATAAGTCTGGCTCAGCCGTAATGCTTCCTGACGTGGCCACTGTTGAGGATTCGGTGGAGGACATCCGCACCGCCGGAATGGTAAATGGCAAGCCTTGCGTAATGGTGATCATTTTCCGCCAGCCAGGGGCCAATATTATCGGTACAGTTGACCGTGTCCGGGATATCCTCCCTCAATTGGCTGCAGCCTTGCCTGGAAGCGTCAAGGTTTCTGTCATACAGGACAGGACCCCACCCATACGCGGCTCTCTCAAGGATGTGGAGAAGGCGCTCCTCGTTTCGGCCGCTCTCGTGATCCTCGTGGTCTTCGGCTTCCTGAGACGCATCCGCTCGACGGTTATCCCCGCCGTTGCGGTGGGGGTTTCCCTTATCGGCACCTTTGGGATCATGTACCTATGTAACTACAACCTCGACAACCTCTCTCTTATGGCGCTTACCATAGCGACTGGGTTTGTGGTGGACGACGCGATCGTTGTCCTCGAAAATATCACCCGGTATATGGAAAAAGGTTTGTCTCCCATGCAGGCGGCATTAAGGGGGTCGAGGGAGATCGCCTTCACGGTCATCTCAATGAGCATTTCTCTTGTCGCGGTCTTTATCCCCATCCTTCTCATGGGGGGGATGGTAGGCCGCCTGTTCCGTGAGTTTGCAGTCACCCTGTCTGCGGCGATATTAGTATCCCTCGTGGTCTCCCTCACCACCACTCCCATGATGTGTGCGACCCTTTTGAGGCCGGAAAATAAATTCTCGAACCATCGTTTCTGCAAGGCAAGTGAGAGTGTCTTTGATTGGATGAAGGGCAGATACGACGTGACGCTCAGGTGGGCACTCCGCCATCACAAGTTCATGCTCTGCATCACGGTGGCTACGGTGATTGCAAGTATCGTTCTCCTTTATACCGCTCCGAAGGGGTTCTTCCCGGAAACGGACACAGGACGTATCCGGGGTACGATACAGGCGGAACAGGACATTTCATTTCAAGCCATGAAGGCGAAACTAGCAACTGTGATAGACATCATAAAGGAAGACCCAGAAGTGCTTTATGCCGCAGGTTTTACCGGCGGCGGCAGCGCGGCGAACACTGCGACCCTTTTCGTCACGCTGAAGCCCTTTGAAGAGCGCAAGACAAATATGGCGAAGCTTATGGCGAGGCTCAGAAATAAACTTGCGGGACTTCCCGGGACGCCTACCTATCTCCAGCCTGTTCAGGACCTGCGTGTGGGTGGCAGGATGGGCAATGCCCTATATCAGTATACATTGCAGGCCGCCGAATTTTCGGACCTGACGACATGGTCCCCTCGTCTTCTCCAGAAATTGCGCACCTTGCCGGAGTTGGTGGATGTGAGTAGCGACCAGCAAAACAAAGGGCTGGAGGCCACACTCGTTGTTGACAGAGCCACGGCTTCCAGACTTGGCATCAACGCGGCGCTGATTGATAACATATTATATGATGCATATGGCCAGCGTCAGGTCTCGATTACCTATACACTCTTGAACCAGTATCGCGTGGTGATGGGAGCGGCGCCCAGCTACCGGCAGAGTCCCGATTCTCTTAAGGATATCTACGTTCCGTCCACCGCCGGTTCCATGGTGCCCCTCAGTGTCTTTACGCATTTTGAACGGAATTCCACCTCCCTTGCAGTTCCACACCAGAGCCAGTTTCCTGCGGTCACTATCTCCTTCAATCTGGCCCCCAAGGTATCGCTCGGGGATGCGGTAGCGGCGGTCGAGAAAGCCGAGCGTGACATGGGATTGCCAGGAACCATCCGCACAAGGTTCGCCGGGGTGGCACAAGCGTTCAAAGACTCCTTGGCCAACCAGCCGCTTTTGATCCTGGCAGCTCTCGTAACGGTCTACATAGTGCTTGGTATGCTTTATGAGAGCTATATTCATCCCATCACAATCCTATCCACCCTGCCTTCAGCCGGCGTGGGGGCGATGCTTGCGCTGCGCATCTTCGGCACTGAGTTGAGTCTTATTGCTCTCATCGGTATTTTTCTTCTTATCGGTCTTGTGAAAAAGAACGGTATTATGATGGTTGATTTTGCGCTAGAAGCGGAACGGAGCGAGGGAAAGAGGCCTGAGGAGGCAATATATGAAGCCTGCCTGCTCAGATTCAGACCTATTATGATGACCACTATGGCCGCGCTTCTTGGAGCGCTCCCTTTGGCCTTCGGAACTGGTGTTGGCTCGGAGCTTCGCCGTCCTCTCGGTATTACCATCGTAGGCGGTCTCACGGTAAGCCAGATGCTTACGCTTTACACAACACCGGTGATGTACCTTTACCTTGACCGCTTCAAGGCCTGGATTAAAGGTGAGCGAAAGGAACATATCTGGCGTAGTCGCAGTGAAATGAGTCAGGATCCGGCGGGTCCTTGATCTGATGAGGTGAGAAAAGATGTTGCAATCGATAAATTCGAAAGACAGGATAAAAATACAGAGGCTGTTGCCGGTTTCCATTCGGATCATTCCCTCTGTCTTTGTCCTTACGGTACTCCTGTTCCTTACTGCGTGTGCGGTTGGTCCTGACTACGTGAGGCCTACGGTTCCAGTTCCGGAATCCTACAAGGAGAATGCGGGATGGAAAGTGGCGGAACCGTCGGACTACATTGATCGGGGCAGATGGTGGGAAATCTACAATGATCCGCAATTGAACGCCCTTGAAGAGCAGGTGGATATTTCGAACCAGAACATAGCCGCAGCAGAGGCGGTGCTTCACCAGGCGCTTGCGCAGGTCAGGATGGACCAGTCCTTTTTCTTCCCTACCATAACGACTAATCCGTCGGCAACGCGTTCGTTGAGATCTTCGAGTCTTACTTCAGGCTCTACGCCATCCGGCACGAGTACCATCTATTCGGCCCCCCTCACTCTGTCCAGTTGGGAGCTTGATGTCTGGGGGCGCATACGACGTACGGTGGAGGGGGATCGGGCGAATGCTCAGGCGAGTGACGCCGACCTCAAAGGGGCGCGACTGAGCGCCCAGACCTCACTTGCCCAGAACTACTTTACGCTCCGGACTCTAGATCGGATGAAACAGCTTCTTGATACCACGGTTGCTGCCTATGAAAAAGCGCTGCAGCTTACGAAGAACCAGTATGAAAGCGGGATCGTCTCACGGGGAGACGTACTTCAGGCTGAGACCCAGTTAAAGAGTATAAGGGCTCAGGCAATTGATTTGGGAGTCCAGCGAGCACAAACAGAGCATGCCATCGCCGTGCTCGTGGGAAAACCAGCCTCCGAGTTTTCTATTCCTGTATCACCTCTTGATACAGTGCCGCCCCTTGTACCAACAGGCGTTCCATCCGAGCTTCTGGAGCGGAGACCAGATATAGCCGGCATGGAGAGACGTATGGCTGCGGCGAATGCCCAGATCGGCGTGGCGAAGGCTGCCTATTTCCCCGCCGTTACTCTAAATGGGGCAATGGGCTATCAAAGTAATGGCATGTCCAACTGGCTTACATGGCCAAACCGGTACTGGGCGTTGGGAACGATGGTAAGTCAGGCTCTTTTTGACGGAGGCTTCAGATTTGCCCAGAGCGACAAGGCGAGGGCGGCATATGATCAGTCCATAGCTGCATATCGGCAGATGGTATTGACTGCGTTTCAGGAGGTGGAGGATAACCTCGCATCCCTTCGTATGCTGGAGGAGATGGCTTCTGTGCAGGACGATGCGGTAAAAACCGCAAGGAAATCTGTGGAGATTGCCCTTAATCAGTACAAAGGTGGGACAGCCAATTATCTTGCTGTGGTCGTGTTGCAGTCGGCAGCTCTTTCAGCTGAAAGGACGGCAGCTACCATTATGAACAATAGAATGACCGCGAGCGTGCTTCTCATCAAGGCCCTCGGAGGCGGTTGGAATGTGGAACCCTTTTTAGGGGTGGATAATGGATCCGCCAAGAGAGTACAACAGGAACCCGAGCCTGTGGAGGCTCCGCCGACGGAAAAGACGACTTCCTCGAATGATGGATAGGTAGCAGATGGCCTCCACAGGAGTAGCAATATATATTTTATACACGAGACTTAAATAAGCGAGATAATTGTCGGAAGATGGAACAAGGAAGGACGAAATACGGTGAGGACTCGATTGCAAGGTTGAAGGATTATTATCCTTACAGGAAACAGATTTATACGGGCTTCTTTCTATCATCGTGACCGTCGCGATCTTCAAGCTTGTATGTGACGCTTTCCTGAAATGAAGGGAATATACACATCCAATCGTTTATTCTCGACTCTTGTTGAAACGGCAAGACCGTTTACCTGGCAGATGATCAAATAGCAAAGAAGGATGAGCATGAAAAGGGCGTTAAATGTGGTCGCTGATTTTCATGATTACTTTTATCGCACAGTTTATATCGGCCCATAATCAGGAGACGATGAAAAAAGATACGGAAGATCTGGGAGTTGTGGCGTCGTCGGTGGCGTTGGAGGCAATGACGGTGAGTGTCCGGTGCGGCGAAAAGAACAGTAACGATCAAGCATGCCGACGATGCGATAAGAACCATCAAGGCAGGCTAGTAGGTTAAGAAGTTCGACCAGATCAGTGCCGGAGATAAAGCGGAGGCCATGTTCTTTGAATTGATCGCTATTTTCGTGATAAAATCTGGTGATAAAGTGTATACCTCTTACGCGAGGGCTGTGGGAGCAGCGGCGCCATGGGGGCTAAACAGGATTGTTTGTAGTGGATATCTTTCAGATAACGGTGAAGATTCGGGATATAGATTACAAGAAGCATGTAATGACATGCTTTTGAGCCGGGGGCAATGCAAGGACGTTCAAGGGCAAGACGGTATGGAATCTCGACTAGGTCAAGGCGGGTAATGAGCTCGTGTTGCCGCTGGTCGACGCGGTGGTTATTGCCTAGGAGAAACCGCAACACAGGATCATGGACAGAAGTCTGTCGATTTTTTAGGAATCAACGATAGGCTATCCATTATGGCCGATTTTATGGGCCAATAGCCTTGGTTCTCAATGATTCAATCAGGACTTCCGGCACCGGAGCAACTTTCCGTGATCTGTAGTCAAACGCAAGAAGCCCTGTCTCGGCCAGTGCGATTATCCGATTTTCTCGTGTTATCCGCTGAAACAGCCGGAAACCGAGGCGGGCAAGTTCACCGATATGGGTGTCGATCAGGAGCTGATCGAACATAAAGGCCTCGGCCTTATATTCTACGGTCAGGTCAGTCATTATTATTCCTGTGTGACCGTCTCCGAGATTTGTCTCGTTTACGCCCATGGTGCGAAACATGTGGGCCCGGGCAGTGCCCAATAGAGAAACGAGTGCATCGTTACCCAGATGTCCGCCGTAATTGATGTCCCGCGGCTGAAGCGTCATAGTATAATGAAACTCGTAACGGGGCTTTTCAATCAATCTAGTTCTCGGCATGGAGCGTCCCCTTTAGTAATTTTCGTGAAGGTGATGAATCTCAATGACCTTCTATACCACTTAGGAGCGCGTATGTCAAAGCTCTTTCGGCACCCAATTTGAGGAGGTCCTGGGCTGGGGTTGGCTTCTTGAGTGGCATTTGCTTGGGTATCTCAGGCGTAAAACGCGCATTGTATCTCGCATTTTTTTATGGTTGACTTGACTATCTTAATTGTTCTCTCATTTCCGTATTAACGGGTCACTTGATTTGATCCCATCATTTTTTAGGTAAGACTCTCTTTTTCTATTCTATACCTACGAGGAAAAATTCAGGCTCAATGAGCATCTCTGCTGTAGGTGACGATGGACATGGTTTGAAAATTAAAGAGAATCCAGTTTTTATTTGACCGTTACTCATAGTAAATGATACTTTCTGTATGTTGATAAATTTTAGTGATAACGAAATGATTTGAAAAGAGAGGTCTTTATGATGCGGAATGTAATAGTTGTGGGAGTGGTTATACTCAGTTTCGTCATAGCGGGAGAAGCGTCGGCACAAATGAAGGACGGTCTCTGGGAAATCACTACCAAAATAGAAATGAAAGGAATGCCAAACCAGATACCTGCCATGACGGTGAAACAGTGCATGACAAAGAATGACATAACCCCGAAACCGATGGGTAAGGATCAAAACTGTAAAATAAAAGACCAGAAGATCATGGGCGACACGGTGACCTATGCCATGGAATGCAAAGGAAAAGATGGGACGGTAACGGAGAGTGTCGGCAAGATGACTTACAAGGGCGATAGTTTTGAAGGCAGTAACAATATAACGACGAAGAGTAAACGGGAAACGATGCAGATGACAAGCAGGATGACCGGCAAGTACTTGGGGTCCTGCACGAAATAGAGCAAGTTAGCTTAATCTCTCGAACGACACGGCTATAAGCGTTAACGATATGTCTGGTGCCTGAACAGGGATCGGAGACAAGGTGTTGAGATTTCAGCCGTTTTCTGTCGCATAACACCCTGTCGGCATAAATGAGACCATTTGGAACCGGGTAATTATGAATCGTACTGCTTCTGAACCTTTTGTCGGTTCCAAATATATATCATATATTTTCGGGCAAATCCTGCCCGTGTCAGCTTGGGCGCAATCATCTGATGATTTTTTTGTCCCGATCTTATATATTATTAATTATTTTTCTGATAAACGGATAACAGAAGTCCTTGTTGAAACCAGACTTAATGGTGATAATGAGTAATAATTGCCGGGAGATGTTTCCCTCCCACGAAAATGATATACCTGAGAGATTTACGAGAGATATCCCCGTTGTATTTGACCAATATCTTATAGGTGGGAGGCTTCGCAGTTGGGATGGGTCCTTTAGGGAGGTTTGTTCCCCGGTCTGCGTGCGTACCAGGACAGGTACAGTCCAGAAAGTCATAGGTATGTACCCACTTATGACGGAGAGAGAATCGTGTGAAGCGCTAAGCGCGGCTGTGGGAGCATACGACTACGGGAGAGGAACTTGGCCTGCCATGAGCTTGGGGCAGCGGATAGAACAGGTGGAGGAGCTTGTTTCCGGGATGCTCGCTTACAGGGACCGGATTACGACTCTTCTTATGTGGGAAATAGGAAAGTCGTATCACGATGCTCAGCACGAATTCGATCGGACAGTGCACTACGTAAGGGATGTCGTTGGTGCTTTCAGGGACATGAGTGCCAAGCCGCCACGGATTGTGGAGGAGCATGGCATTGTGGGGAGGATAGGAGAATCGCCCCTGGGGGTTGTCCTCTGCATTGGACCCTTCAATTACCCTTTATTTGAGACCTTTACCGCACTTGTCCCGGCTCTGCTTGCGGGAAACACGGTAATTTTCAAGCTTCCGAGGTATGGTGCGCTCATTTATCAGCCCCTTCTTGAGGTCTTGGCCGGTCTGTTCCCGGCTGGAGTGGTTAACATGATTTCGGGAGAGGGGCGAGTGATAATTCCGTCCCTTCTTGCTTCCGGACAGGTCGACGGCTTCGCTTTTATCGGGACAAGCGAAGTCGCATCTTTTCTGAGAGGGCTTCATCCTAAACCCCATAGGCTTCGTTGTATTCTTGGGCTGGAGGCGAAAAATCCCGCCATCATATTGGCTGATGCTGATCTTGAGACAGCGGTAAAGGAATGTCTGTCAGGGGCGCTTGCCTTTAACGGACAACGTTGCGCGGCATTGAAAATATTTTTTGTACACGTGACTATCATGGAGGAATTCCTAAACCGTTTATCTGGTGCCGTGGAGAATGTGAAATGCGGAATGCCATGGGATGATGGTGTAATGGTGACTCCTCTCGTGGAGCCGGGCAAGCCTGTGTACCTGAAAGAACTCACAAAAGATGCCGTTGGTCATGGAGCCATGGTGGTTAATGAAAAAGGCGCTATTACAGACAGCACCTTCTTTTATCCCGCCATCCTCTCTCCTGTTACCTCTTCTATGAGAATCTACCGGGAGGAGCAGTTTGGTCCTCTCATACCTGTGGTTCCATTTAATGACATTGATAAAGTTATTCGCTACGTGCAGGACTCAAATTACGGACAGCAGGCAAGCGTCTTCGGTAGAGACATGGATGAGATAGCGCTCGTTGCGAATTTTCTTACAAACCATGTATCGAGAGTAAACATTAACTGCCAGTGCCAGAGAAGTCCGGATACCACCCCTTTTACAGGAAGGAAGGATTCTGGTGAAGGAAGCCTCTCCGTTTCTGACGCTATTACCGCGTTTACGGTTCCTTCCTTTATCTCTGCCAGAGATACTGAAGAGAATAGGAAGATCGTGGAAGTGACAAGCCGGATGAAAAACGGCTGACCCCGGTATAGACGAGGACCAGTTTTTTGGATGCAGTCAAGTCGGGGTGGCCTTATAATTAGATGTCGCATCAGATCAACAAGACCACCTCGGAAATCAATTAGGTTGCCGTAGCATCCGAACAGGAAACGGCAGCAAAAACGAGATTGCGATGAGTATTCAGCAGATTTCGACGGTGATACGAGAGACAGCCCATAGGATTCAGGATAATACAGGCGCTTCAGCTCAACTTGCCGGTATCCAGAAGAAACTGCAAAATGGTCAGGCAGTTCACGATATGACCGAATAAGTGAATCCAGGATGGAAGCCGATGCGGCATGAAAGCCGTGGCCCTTTTTTCTTGCATCACACTCACCGTTTTTCTTGTTGCTTTATCACCCTTAACCCTGTTAATTTAGAAAGTTGGTAATGGCCGGAAATTTTTTTATAAATATCCCATACCGGAAGGTCAGGCAAAATTTCAAGAGAGTCCTGAGTTTGGGCATAGGTATGGAGATCTACTTGGAAAATCACCTGTTAGAAGAATTGGTTGCTTCCGAAGTGAGAGAGTTAAGGAGTAACATTGAGGGGAACGGTCTGGAGTGTACTGTGCATGCCCCTTTCATGGACCTGAGTCCGGGAGGATATGACCGGGAAGTCAGGAGGATCACAAGAGAGAAACTGAAGAAGACAGTCGAGATCGCGGCTTTGCTCCGCGCGAAGGCCGTTGTATGCCATCCTGGTTATGATAAATGGCGGTTTAATAGAAACGATAAGCTATGGCTTGACAGGAGTATTGAAACGTGGACTGAAGTGCTCAGAGAGGCGGAGGGAGGCCTCATGGTCCTGGTGGAGAATATTTTTGAGGAGCAACCGTCTACGCTGATAGAACTCTTCGATCATTTCCGGGAGGAGAACCTGTGGTTCTGCTTTGACTCTGGCCATTTCAATCTTTTTTCTACCGTTTCTCTTGACGGGTGGCTCACGCCTCTGAAAGGGCATATCAGGGAGATGCATCTTCATGACAATCACGGAGGTTGGGATGAGCACCTTCCGGTGGGGGCGGGGACTTTTCCTTTTCGCGAATTGAAGGCGTTCCTTAGGGGGTGGTCTTCCGATATTATGTTCACCAGTGAAGTGCACGGTGAGGACCGGGCAGAGGAAGGCATAAAAAAATTAAAGGAGTTTCTATCATAAATGACTTACAGGATTGAAGTCGCATATAAAGAGGGAATCAGAGACGTTCCCGGAGAAAAACTGAAGAAGCGCATTAAAGGCGATTTCGGGTTGGAAGTTGAGGTTCATGTCGCGGATGTCTATACAGTCGACGGAGATGTTGAAAGCCGTATCATTGATGTGCTTGCCCAAGACGCATTTATAGATCCTGTTACTCAGATAGGGTATATGAACGGCCCTGCTCCCACAGACGCCGACTGGGTGATTGAAGTAGGATTCAAGCCCGGGGTGACGGACAATGTGGGAAGGACTGCGCGAGAAGTGATTGAGGCCTTGTCAGCAAAGAAATTCAGAGAAGGGGAAGGGGTTTTCACGTCCAGGCTATTCTTCCTGAGAGGCAAGTTGGACAAGAAGGATGTTGTACGCATCGCTGAGGGTATGCTTGCCAATACGCTTATCAACAGGTATACATACAAGAGCAAAGACCAGTATGTGAAAGACAAGGGCATGGGCATATATGTGCCCAAGGTTGCCATTACACATGAGCCTATTGTTGAGACCTTCCCGCTGACTGCCAGTCTTGATGAGATGATGAAGATCAACAGGGAAAGGACATGGGCGCTTTCGCGGGATGAAATGATCGCCATTCAGCGGTATTTCATCCGAAAAGAGGTCAGAGAAGAGAGAGAGCGGGTAGGCCTCACGCAAGCTCCTACAGACGTGGAGATGGAGGTCCTTGCCCAGACATGGTCCGAGCACTGCAAGCATAAAATATTCAATGCCGTCATAAGGTATGAGGAGGGGGGGGGCGTACGCACCATCGATAGCCTTTTCAAAACTTACATAATGGGTTCCACCGAGGCGATACGCACGCAGAAAGGCCATAGAGATTTCTGCCTCTCCGTCTTCAAGGATAATGCAGGAATTATACGGTTCAACGAGAGATTCAATCTTGCGTATAAGGTTGAGACGCACAATACGCCTTCTGCTCTCGACCCTTACGGCGGCGCCCTTACAGGGATCGTAGGCGTAAACCGTGATCCTTTCGGCACTGGCAAGGGGGCCAAGCTTGCATTCAATACGAATATTTTCTGCTTTGCCCCTCCTGACTATAAAGGGGATATGCCGCCGCGCCTCCTTCACCCCAAGAGAGTTCTTGACGGTGTTCGGGAAGGTGTGGAGCATGGGGGCAACAAAAGCGGTATACCGACCGTGAATGGCTCTCTTGTCTTTCATCAGGGCTATCTCGGTAAGCCTCTGGTTTTTTGCGGTACGTGCGGGATTATGCCCCGCACCATAAAAGGTGAGCCGACTTACACGAAGCAGGTCTGGAGAGGCGATGCGATTGTTATGGTTGGCGGTAAGATAGGCAAGGACGGCATTCATGGCGCTACGTTCTCATCCGAAGAACTATCTGAGGTTTCGCCCACGAGCGCCGTCCAGATAGGAGACCCTATCACGCAAAAAAGAATGACCGATTTTCTCCTTGTAGCGCGGGACATGGCCCTCTACACCTCCATCACGGACAATGGGGCAGGAGGCCTTTCGTCTTCGGTGGGCGAGATGGCGCAGGATACGAACGGATGTATTATCCATATTGACAGGGCGCCGCTAAAATACCAAGGGCTTTCGCCGTGGGAGATACTCCTCTCAGAGGCCCAGGAAAGGATGACTGTTTCAGTAAGCCCGGATAAATTGGACGAGTTCATGGAGCTTTCAGAAAAGATGAACGTTACGTCCACAGTGCTGGGAGAATTTACTGGGTCGGGTAAATTCCACGTACTGTACAAGGGAAAGACCGTGGCTTACCTTGATATGGATTTCCTCCATAATGGGCTTCCGAAAATGAACCTCCCTGCGAAGTGGGTTCGTGTTATAAGGGATGAACCTGCGGTCAAGGAGCCCGACGATTACGGCACGGTTATCAAAAAGGTTCTAAGACGGTGGAACGTGTGCAGTAAAGAGCACGTGGTCCGCCAGTACGACCACGAGGTTCAAGGTGGAAGCGTGGTCAAACCCTTAACCGGCAGCCTCAATAATGGACCGAGCGATGCAAGTGTCGTAAGGCCCGACCTCGACAGTTCCTGGGGGGCGGTGGTAAGCCATGGGATATGTCCAAAATACAGTGAATTCGATACCTACAATATGGTTGCTTGTGCCATTGACGAGGCAATAAGGAACAATATCGCCACTGGCGGCGCTTTAAACAGAATGGCTCTTCTTGACAATTTCTGCTGGTCTGACCCCGTGGTATCTGAAAGGAACCAGGAGGGTCCATACAAACTCGCCCAACTCGTGCGGGCCAACATGGCTCTTTATGACTACACTACCCTTTTCGGCACGCCGTGCATATCGGGCAAAGACAGCATGAAAAACGATTACATATTTAAAGATATAAAGATTTCAGTCCCTCAGACTGTACTGATATCGGCTATTTCAGTAATCGACGATGTGAGCCGCGCAGTAACCATGGATTTCAAGGAAGGCGGGGATCTTGTTATCATCATCGGAAAGACATATGGCGAAATGGGAGGGTCGGAGTATTTTGCCTCGTTAGGTCTTCATGGCAACATATCTCCAAGAGTGAGGGGGCGAAGCGCGAAGACGATATATACCCGCCTTGAAAGAGCCATCAGGAACGGCATAATCAGGTCCTGCCATGACGTCTCGGACGGAGGCATTGCCTGTTCTCTTGCGGAGAGCGCGTTTGCGGGTGGTTTGGGGGTGGACATAGACCTGTCACGGGTACCTTCCGCTGGGGTGTTCAGGGACGATCTTCTTCTCTTTTCAGAGTCCCAGAGCAGATTCATAGTGTCTGTGAGAGAAAGCGATTACAAAGCATTCCAGGCGCTGATGAAAAGCGTTTCCTACAGTGTCATAGGAACCGTAAGGAAAGACGATAGCTTCGTACTGAAGGGGATTTACGGTAACACGATCGCTCACCTTAAAATAGATGAGTTGCGTGAGGAGTGGCAGGCTCCGTTCAGGGAGATATTTGCGTAAGACATTCGTTAGTCATTAGCGGTATATATCTTTCGGACTCTTTGGCAGAAAAGTAACTTGGAATTCCATCGTCCGTTCCTCCGTGTTCTTTCATTCTGACATCATCTTGTATGTTTTTTTTGGATTTACCGCGTTTATGATACACAAACCAAAGGCAGTTCCATGATACGCTGCCAGTGAGGGTAGTTCTTTGTCAAGGAAGAGACAAAGAGGAGCAAGCCCTTATCTGTCTTATCTACTGAGATCTCATGGCCGGTCAACAGGTTTTTCATTTCCCTGTCGTCGCTTGGGCTGTCTCGTTCTGACCCAGGCCTATCTCGACATTTTTCTTGAAAAACGAGTAACGTATGTAGGTTGTCCCCCCCCCTTGTAAGGGATGCACTCTACGCGGTCGCTCCCTTGTCCATTCAAGCGTTGCGAGCCGTGCTCGTTTTTAGGGAGCGGATAGGGCAGGTTTACTGTCTTCCATATCTTGACTTAAAGGGTATGGGATCTATTTGCCAGTTCCCTTAAGAGATACTATTGTCTGCCCATTTGGGGCATTGGGGACATTGGATGTGATGGTGAGGGAGTCCGTATACGTGGTTTTTACGGCATCAGGCGTGAAGATGATGGAAACAGGGCATGAGGCGCCTTTTGCTAATGTCTGACCATCATTGCAATTGGTTGAGCCTATGACAAAAAACCGCTCACTGGCCAATGACACGCTTCTGATAACGAGATCGGACAATCCTGTATTCTTGACGCTAATGGTCTTGGTGAGAGAAGTGTTTGCCGCTACGGAACCGAAATTGAGAGCTGAGTGTACGGTGATCTTGGGCGGAACCACATTGGCCTTCAGTTTTACTGTCAGCCCATTAGGTTTATTGGTGGCGTTGGAAGTGATAATAAGTTGTCCGGTCTTGACTCCAAAGGAACCAGGGCTTATCTGGATGGTTATGCCGCAACTCTCTTTTTTTCCGATAGGCGAAGCAGTACAGTTGTTTTCGGTTATTTTAAATTCAGAGTCTGGCTGGGCGGCGGCTTTATATATCGTCAGGTGTGAGGTGCCCGTATTTCTAAAGGTGACCGTTTTTTGAAATGGACCAGCCATCTTTAAATTGCCAAAATTGAGGGTCCCAGAGGAGGGCGATATCTTGGGTGGGGGATTGAAAATGGCGGTGATATACGACACTGAGTTGACATTCACGGTACAGACCGATCCTGATGGCCCCGATGATGTGGAGTCGCACCCATCCCAACTGTCCAGGAAGGAATTCTTATTTGGCTTTGCTTCAATGGTTACGTCTGTTCCTTGAGAATAGGCCCCGAGACAGGTATATTTGTCTGTTGAGCAGTCAAGATCAGTTCCGATGACTGTCCCCTTTTTAGTGCCCCCTATACTGGCAACAATGGCGGCGTCGTTATACGCTTTATCGATGTTGATCCGTTTTTTGCTTATTTTGGCACACTTGCCGGAGCCAGGGGCGGTCGTCCCTGTTGCGGCTAATATATTCTGTATGTCACTTACGCTTAGGTCTGTGGTGGCAAAGGGGAACCTTTGCCGCATCACGGCGAATGCCCCGGCTACGTGGGGGGCAGCCATGGACGTGCCTGCCATGAGAGCGGAGCCCCTTTCAGGGATAGATGATGTGATATAATAATTGGTGAAGGTGTCGCCTCCGGGAGCAAGGAGGCTTAGAAAAGATGCAGTATTGGAATAGCTTGTCACGTTGTCTGAGTTACCTGTCGCGCCGACGCTAATTGCGGACGATATGCAGGCGGGGAACGTCAGGGCGCCGCAGTAGCCTTTGCCTTTTTCGTCCCCGTTTCCGGACGCCACAATGGTGGCGATTCCGGCGTCTCTCAAACTATCTATTGTGTCCTTGAATGGTTTGTATTGTTTATCGCAGCTCGCTTGGGTGGTATACTTGCCGCTGCCGATGCTCATATTTACCGAGGCAATATTCGTACCTCGTAGCTCGTAGACTCTTTCGAGACCCTTGAGTATATCTGCCGTGCTCGCTCCGACGCATGGAGAAACCCTCGGGTAGCAGAGCGAGGGGTGATTAAGACGGGAAAACACTTGTATGGCGATGATACTGGCCTCCGGGGCCACACCTCCCCCAGGACTTTCATTTACACCCGTCCGACCGGCCGCGATCCCTGCCACGTGCGTTCCATGGTCGCAGTTGGGGGGAGTACATCCGTTGATGACGTAAGGTATAGCCGACCCGTCGGCAATGGATTCGGAGGCGCCGTCGGGGCAGAGGGAAGAAATAAGGCCATCGCTGGTGTTTGTTGAATAACATGCCTCAGACACCACAGCGCCACTGAGGTAAGGATGGCTCTTGTCGACGCCTGTGTCGAGTATGGCAATGGCAGTGCCTTTTCCGGTCACGTCTGACCCGCGCAGATCAGTGACCCCGATTAATTGCATATTCCAGTCTATGCCTGTCGCCGGTGGAAGGAAAATGTCCTCTACGATGCTTTCAACAAGCCGGGACGAACGGAGGGCATCCAGAGTCTCCTTGTCGACAGTCATAGCCAGATAGGGAATATATTTATACCTGTAGGCGGCAGCCGATTGTAATCCATTTGAGGCGAGTTCGGAAATGACAGACTGCTGGGCGTTTGAAATGGTCGTGTAATGCGCCATTGAAAATGGAAAGGAAGGTTCAGGGATGAAACCAGCCTTGGCTCCCACTATAATTCTTACAGAACCCTTGGTTGCGGCTGTTGAGGCAAGGACTCTGTAATTATCGGGGGTTACAAACTTTGACTCATTTGCATCGTTGGCAGAGGCTTCGCCTGGGCCTGCAAAACCAGCGGCCACAAAAGCAAAAGAACTTACCAATAAGACAATATTTACCCAAATACGAATGTTGCTGATCATTGCCCCTTCACTATAAACTTTCGCCTTAGTTCAGCTTATCCGATGTATGGGAAGCCATAGGTATCAAGGGAGACACTCTCCTTGAGGGGTCTTTTCGGTGTAGTTCTAGGTATTTCATCAAAGTAACCGACCGGGGTCAATTCTACAACGGCAAACTCTTCAGGCACCTTAAGTATCTTCTTTGCAGCCTTTGCATCAAACATGCCCACATGCACGGTTCCCAGACCGAAGCCCCACGCTGCAAGGACTATGTGTTCCATGGCGATACCCGCATCAAACATCAGCCAGTCCCCTTTGTATGTGGCGGGAACTCCTTTATGATAACCAGATAGTCCTTTTTTTGCGATGATGCAGATCACACACGGGGCATTTGTAACAGCCTTTTTGGCGGGATTAGTGGGGGGCAACGTTTCGCCAAGGGCTTCCATTACGCATCGGTTTTTTACCACGATGAACCGTGGAACCTGGGTGTTGGCCCATGATGGTGCGTTTCTTGCCGCATCAAGGATCTCAATTATTATTTCGTCCGGGACCGGGTCGGTCCGGTATTTTCTCACGCTTCGTCGTTCACGTATCGCCTTAAGCAGTTCCATAGTCGCTCCTAGCACCTGATTTTCCAATATAGCGCAAGAAAGACAAGACTGTCAAGAATGATGTAGTTTTGAAGTTCCTCCTGTATTGGCCGTCTTTTAACTCTTAGCTGATTAAAGAGGGCCTGGATTTACTTATGGATTGTAGTGAAAGGAGAGCCAGACCGTCTTTCCGCTCTTATCCGTCCATTCGACCCGGTGTCTTACGTGGGCGGGAATGGAGACGTAATCCCCAGGACCCATTACTCGGACATCCCTTTCGCCCTCGAAAAGGAGACCCGCGCTGCCCGTGAGAAGGATGACCCATTCCGACGTCTCCTGATCATACCACTCCCCCGGTGCAGTGGCGTGGCCGTCAGATACAATGCGTTCCATCCTGAAGCCTTTAGTGGCAAGAAGGATCTCAAGGAGTTCTTCCTTCAGGGAATGAGGAACCATGGAATAGATGTTTCCCTGTTTTCCACCCTTTGGTGCGGGATTGTGCTTTACCATCAGGTCTCCGGTCCGGTTTTCAGGGACCGCAGGAATTCCACGACGCGATACCCCGATCGTTCGGAGGCCCTGAGAAGCAGCCCGACGAGAGAGCGATATTTCTTAACTTCAGCCTCAGTCAGGTCTTCATCTGTGGCCCTCTCTTTCGCCTCCAGCGTGACGGTTTCGGCAGCAAGAAATGAAATAAGCATGTCACGAAGGCTGTCCCTGTTGAACCAAAGGATTTCCTCATATTCGTTTACCTGGAGGAATCGCCTTGCCTCCTCATCAGCGAAAAGCCGCTCAAAGCCTTCATGGAGCTGCGCTGTGCCCATGGCTTCAAAGATATTTTCGTAATTATTGAGAAGCTTGACCATAATCGTTGCACCATATGCCGACTGGTCGTCCATCCCGAGATTCTGGAAGACTGCCGTAATGATAGGCCCAAGGTACCATTCGTCGATCAGCCTGCGGCTTTCCGCGGAACTAAGTGGTTTTTGCGTGACCATACGGCCCGAATACCTGGTGATGACCCAAGCGGCTAGAGTATAAAAGGTAGCAGGGTTCATCTCCTTTTCATGGCACGAATAGCCGGTTTCCCGGTTAGCGGACCCGTTGCCCTTTACTCTTGCTTCAGGCGGACATGACGGTGTAAGCAACAAGGATTCAAGCATGAGGCGCATAGTGTTTGCCTCTGCCACTTCGTTCCCTTGACCGTCGCCATGTTTTTTTATCTCGTGGAGGAAATTAAGGGCTTGGCCTTCCATTTCATTCATGAGGCGAGATGGGATCACCCGGTCTTTCGAAACAAGCGCTTGCGTATGAGCTTCCCAAAGTTGGCGCAATGTGCTGGCATTCATCAATTCCCGGAAAGCATGAAGCGCAGGCTGGAGAAGCATTTCGGCAAGAGATTTTTCTATGTCTGGGACTCCGCGGCCGTTAAGGTGTGAGACGAGACGTGAGTAATGGTCCCACTCGTTGTCAAAAACCTCTCTAAAATCGAGAAAGACGTGATAATCATAGGCTCCGAGTTCCAGGTAGAGGCCTTTCTCGTGGATTTCCTTATTCTTTCTTATAAATTGAAGGTTTGATGCATGGTCTCTGAAGATCGTGAAGGCGTCACCGTTGTCTTGCAGGGCGAGTCCTTCGCCAAGAGACTTCTGCGCGAGGTTTCGTGAATCACCATGGCCGGTCTTCTGTGAATAGGCTACTGCCATCTTGATCCAGCCGGCGGTCTCAGCGAATTTATTGTGATAGGCAACAACAGTATGCTGGCCGCCGTGTTTGTTTGAATAGGCAAATACATCTTCGTTCACGTGGCCTTGAGAGGTAAAGAAATCGTAGAAAAGAAAATGCTCTACGCCGGCAAACAGGTATCTCAGGCGAAGGAGAGGGAATATTTCCCGCTCGTGCCGTTTGATAAGGTGAGGGTCAGGCGTCTCGTCCCAGTATGCCCTCCGGTATTCCATGCCATATTTTTCACTGAGTCCCTCAAGTTGGCCATGACCGAACATGGGCAGACCAGGCATGGTTATCATCAAGATGCAGACGCCGAAATATTTGCCGTCCTTGTCGAACTGGTCCACTGCCGTCCGTTCGTCAGGATTGTTCATGAAATTAACGAATCTTCTCAGGACTTCTGGGTCGAATTCAAGAGTATTTTTCATGGTTTGACGGTATCCCGCGTTGTCCTCGTCCCGGAGCATATGCATGAAGGCGCTGTTGTAAACTCTGTGCATGCCGAGGGTGCGCACGAAATAGCCTTCCAGAAGCCAGAATGCTTCGGCTAGAAGGAGGGTATCGGGCGCTTCTGATGCCACGCGGTCTACGACCTCCCGCCAGAATTCCTTGGGCATGGCATGATTGAATTCTTCTTTGGCGAGACCGTGCTCCGCCCGTGTCGGGATCGCTCCCCCCGTGCCTGGTTCCGGAAACCAGAGTCGCTGGTAATGCTTCTTCGTGAGTGTCATGGCTGCATCGAAGCGGATTACCGGGAACTTTCGTGCCACGTGGAGAATAGTCTGGATCATTGCCTCTCGAACCTCAGGATTCAGGTAGTCGATCTGTGCTGTGTCGTTCCACGGCATGCTCGTGCCGTCATTTCCATGGTAGACATAACGTTCACTCCCAGTCCACCGGTCAACCCGCTTGAAAACCACTGCCGCGTCGGTACGGTTGTAATAATGGTCTTCGACGAAGATGCCCACTCTTTCATCATGGGAAAGATCAGCGCCGCTAAAGGAGTACCAAGGGTAGGGGTTGTAATCCAATGATATGAACCAGTCCGGGTGTTGAATAGTCCATCTTGAGTAAATACCCACATGGTTGGGTACCATATCGCTTGCGAGACGGATACCCCGGAGCCATGCCCTTTCTTTGAGGCTTGCGTATGCTTCCTCTCCCCCCAGGTCTTCCGCGATCTCATAGTCGTAGAGAGAATAGGCGGAAGGAACCGCCTCCGGGTTACCACACAACTGTTTAATCTTTTGTGAGGAAGGGCTTCTTTCCCAGACGCCGATCAGCCATAGTCCGGAAAAACCCTGACGAGAAAGGGTGTCCAACTCTTCGTCTGGTATCTCATCGAGACGGCTGATGGACCGCCCGAATTTTTTTGAGAGCTGATCTAGCCACACGTAGATGTTTTTAGCCATAAGGACGAGACGTGGCATCCAGTCTCTGTCAGGACTGAATTCTTCAGCTTCGCATTCAAGACCAGTGTTTTTGTACTGATATGCCCTGGATTTGCCGGGGCCAGGGAATGTGAGTTTATCTTCTTCTTTGAAGAGATCAAGTCCACCCAGGATACGCCGGATGAATCCTTTGAGGAGAATCCCCCAACAGCCCCTTATGTATTCAAGCTGACCTGAAAGAGAATTGGGCACCAATACCGCAGGACTCCTTAGCATGTCCACAAGGCGCTGGTTGTCGGGGCCAAATGTCGGCTGGGTATCGAAATACATCCTAAGCCCTGATATTATGTGGGCGTAGACGGTCGTCTGCTTAAGGGCCGTGTCGTCGAAGAATTCCATAAAAGGAGAAAAAGCCGGGTTCATATTGGCGAGCCAGAGGAGGAGCATCTCTTCAAGTACGACGACGCGGTTCGGAGTATCTCCGGTAACGCCACTTATATAGTCTTCAAGGGAGATCTCGCCCCGGTATACCGCAACAGGGGGAAACTGTTCTGTAAATTCTCTGATGGTTCTATCCACTTCATCTCTATCAAGGGTCTGATAAATAGAATTGAGGGCCTCCTCCATGGCATTCTCGTTGCATTCACGCCTGAACAACTGGATGACATAATGGAGGATTTCGTCGATAAGACCCATAGCCGATACCTGCCCTGGTTTCACCGCCTGATCGGGAAAACTCTTCAAATCCCTCTTCTGGTTGATCTTCTGGGCAAATACTCGTGCCGCCCTAAAGTCGGCAAAAATCACGTTTCCGTTAAACGAAAAAATTGAGTTGTCGAAATGATAATGGTCCCGGGCCCTTCGGGAAATGTGAAATTCCAGGACGGCTCTGTATTTCATTTATCCATGGTAGCACAGGGGTAGAATAGAGTCAATCAAAGAAGTAAGTGGCGTATGATGTTGATTTTTTTGGGGACGGTCTCCTGATAATATAAGAAAAGATACTGGGTTATGCTGACGCTGCGAGGAAGAAAGAGAGATGAAAGATTATAGATGAAACGATCAAGAGGATTGATGAAAGACTCGCGCAATCCAGAAAACATGATTAGATGGACGATAGAAATCTTGAAGAATTTGTGCAGTTTCTCGGGACTGCTAATAAGGAGACCACGGAGTTTTTTGGATAACTTTCCCATGAGTATCAAGGAAAAGATGATCGGATACGAGAAAGCGACACAAGAAAAAATTGGGTCAGATTAATTATTGGAAGGGGGAGTGACGACTGACGACTAACTTACCACCTTGACACCCAGTTCCCCCTTGTGGAGTCGTATGGTGAGTTTTTCCTCCGGGGCGACTTGGTTTTGGTCTGTCACCACTTCGTTTGTTCCGGTTTTCACCGTAATACTGTAGCCTCTCTTCAGGATATTCTCTGGATTCATATCTAGAAGACGCTGGGTAAGTGAATCGACTGCAGCCTTTTTGTCTTTAAAGTAAAAGGAAAACCCGTGAACCAGGTTGTTACCGATTTCGTCCACATACATCCGATAATTTACCATAAAATCCTTTTGCTCTTTAAGGTCCATCATCCCTTGAAAAAGAAGGAGTTTGGACCGCTCAAGGAGTTTTCTCATTCCCTGTTTGAGTCTTGCATCCATATCGGTGAGAAATGTGGATAGCTCTTTTTTGTCCTTTACCACCAGGTCTGCCGCTGCCGTGGGAGTGGGCGCCCTCACGTCGGCGGCGAAATCGCAGATCGTGAAGTCTATCTCGTGGCCTACCGCCGAGACTACAGGTATTTGGGAAGAGCATACAGCCCGGGCCACGACTTCTTCGTTGAAAGGTGAGAGGTCTTCAATAGACCCTCCTCCACGACCTACGATGATCACATCCACTTCGCCGGTCGAATTAAGATATCTTATAGCTTCCGCTATTTCATGGCATGCTTCATCACCCTGGACCTTTACAGGGCACACGAGGATGCTCATGTTGGTGAACTTGTCGAAGATAATCCTCAGCATATCCCGTATTGCGGCACCAGCAGGAGATGTGACAATTCCGATCCTTTCCGGCAGAAAGGGCAGAGGTTTCTTCCGTTCAGGCGAAAAAAGGCCTTCTTTCAGGAGCCTTTCTTTCAACATCTGGAATTTTAGTTGCAGCAGGCCGACGCCTCTTACCTCTATAACATCCACAAGAAGTCGGTATTCGCCACGCTTCTCGTAAACGTCCACCCGGCCCTTGCATATAATGGCAGTTCCATCTTTAAGCGCGCCATCGGGATATTTCCCCAGGAAATTGAAGACCACGGCTTTTATAGTGGCAAGATTGTCCTTCAGGGTGAAATAGAAATGGCCTGAAGGGTAGAGTTTGGAGTTAGATATTTCCCCTTCCACCAGCACATCCCGGAATTGGCTATTAATAGACTGTCGTATACGGGACGAGAGTTCGGATACGGTATATACGTAAAGTCCCCATTCTGTGGAAGAACGCGCCATCTACTCCTGTTTTTTGAAATAGTCCTTGACTATCTTCATGGCGCAAAATTCGCCGCACATGCTGCATACGTTGTTTTCAAGTTTCCTTTCTTTTCTGAAGTCACGTATCTTATCGGGATCAATGGCGCACGATGTCTGACCTTCCCAATCGAGGGCTTTGCGGAAGATTGACATCGCCTTGTCTTTAGCCATGGCCTTCTTATCTCCTCGTGCCACGTCGGCCGCATGGGCGGCGATCTTACATACCATGACGCCATCTCTGACGTCGGCTGGCGTGGGTAACCCCAGATGTTCGGAAGGCGTTACGTAACAGAGGAAGTCAGCTCCGTAAAAACCGGCAAGAGCCCCGCCTATGGCGGAGGTTATATGGTCATATCCGGGAGCTATATCGGTAACTATGGGGCCTAATACGTAAAACGGCGCATCATTGCAAAGCGTTTTCTGCAGGATCATGTTCGTCTCTATCAGGTTCAAAGGCACGTGCCCCGGTCCTTCTATCATTACCTGGACTCCGTTTTTGATCGCCTCCTGCGAGAGCTCCCCGAGGATTATAAGCTCCTCCACCTGGGCCCGGTCGGTAGCATCGGCGATACAGCCGGGCCTCAGTGCGTCGCCGAGACTCAGCGTCATATCGTACTTTTTAGCAATGGCAAGCAGTCTGTCATACTGTTCGTAGAGGGGGTTTTCTTTTTCGTTGACGATGATCCATTCCGCAAGGAACGCCCCTCCGCGACTTACGATATCGGTTATGCGCCCCTGATTTTTCAGCCTTTCCAAAGATCTTTGCGTTAAGCCGCAATGGACGGTAACGAAATCGACCCCGTCCGCACCGTGTTTTTCAATGACATCAAAGAGTTCGTCTGGTTCCATTTTGGTGATTGTCTTATTCTTTTTCACCGATTCCACGGCAGCCTGGTATATAGGAACCGTGCCTAGCGGTATGCCCGCATGGGATATTATAGTCTTCCTGATTTTGTCGAGGTCGCCTCCTGTGGAAAGGTCCATGACGGCATCAGCCCCGGCTTTAAGGGCCATCTCCAGTTTCCTGAGTTCCGTATCGGCGTCTACCATTTCAGATGAAGTGCCGATATTTGCATTGACCTTTACGCTCAGACCTTTCCCTACTCCTTTTGGTGTATAATTTCGATGCCCGTTGTTGGCCAGAATGGTTGCCTTTCCCTCTGCCACGGATTTGCGTAAGGCCTCTGCATCTATGCCTTCATCGTGGGCGACACGCTCCATTTCTTCCGTGATCTTTCCTTCCCTTGCTGCGCTTAATTGGTTTTTCATGTTCTTATGATCTCCATCTTTTTAATAAGTTTCAGAGGGTCTTCGGCAAAAAGTCTTATGATGGCCTCTTTTCCAATATCTCCCATATCATAAATTATATCAGGCGGATGATTCGTTCCCTGTAAAGCCTTCTCTACCAGAGGATCAAAGTTTTCCCCTATCCATTCCTCTGAGGGCTTAGGCTCTACTTTTCCGTCCGCCAAGATAACATCCATTCCTTCTGTACGGGCTTTTTTTATTGTTTCCTCGCTGAATCGGACATTTGCACAGGATCTAACCCATGGGTAGTGTTTCATGAAAGTCAGGACCATCCTCGCTACGTGGGAGGATGCGCCAAAGCGTGGCTCGCTTTTCACAAGGACGCGGCCCTCATGAGAACCTATCCTGCCCGGAAAGGCAGCTATGTCCTCAATCCCTGAGGCGTTGGCAATCCCGTAACATACGTTGAGTTGTACTTCGGGGATAAATTCGACAATGTTGCGCTCAGTCAAGTGTGCCCCGGCTTTTCTCAAGGTGCTGATGACCCTGTAGCGATCAGCCTCTTTGCTGTGTGTGAGACCAGCCGAGCTATAAAAATATCCTTTTTCATCTATGTGGTAACTCTCGTTCAGCATGGTCGCCATGTACTCCTGACAGGCGAGGAAGCTCTCTCGGAGCGGATATCCATGAGAGAGAAATGCGGTAAGGGCAGCCGAGAAGGTGCATCCCGTGCCGTGGACATGTTTGTTTCTTCGTCTTTTTTGGAAAAGTGAGAAATTCCTTCCATCGTACAGAACGTCGACTGGTTCTCCTGCCATGTGCCCCCCCTTGACTACCACGGCGCGTGGTCCCATCCGGCATATAGTCTCCGCAACCTCCTTCATGTCGTCCGTGTTTTCGATTATTCTTCCGGTGATGACCGAAGCCTCCGGGATGTTAGGGGTAACCACTGAAGCAACCGGAAAAATGGTGTCAATCAGATACCTCAACCCTTCCGTGGTGATAAGAGGGGTCTCGTTCTTCGCACGCAATACGGGGTCGATCACTACGGGAATGTTTTTTTTATCCTTTATGAAGGACGCGATCTCCCGGAGGTGTATTTCATCCCATACCACACCGATTTTGATTCCGTCTATCCTCATCCCCAGGCCAGCCATCCCAAGCATGAACGCAAACTGATTCGCCGGGGTGGGATAGACGGCCTCCACGCCTCTGGGGCCTTGGGCCACCGTTGCCGTAGGGACTGACAAGCCATGGACACGGAGAGAAAAGAAGACGTCCAAGTCCTTTGTGATACCTGCCCCTGACGAGGGGTCATAACCGGCTATGGTAAGGATGTTTTTCATAAGCCCTGATCCGACGGAAAAATATACCTTTCGTGTATAAGTTTTCCAAATATATCATACTTTTGGCACAAGTTGTAGCATAAGATGTTTCTTTACTCACGGGTCAAAAGATGTTAAAAACACCAGTGATGAACACTTCATGCGCAATCCTTGCGGGGGGCAGGAGCAGGAGAATGGGCGAGGACAAGGCGCTCCTTAAACTCGGCGGTCGCCCTCTGATAAACCATGTATATGAGAAGGCACGGCGTGTATTTGACGACATTATCATCATCTCTAACCATCATCATGGTTTTGCGGGAATTGATGTGTCGGCCCTGCCGGATGTCCTTCCTGTGAAAGGCTCCATCGTCGGGGTAGTTTCGGCGCTGATGTATGCTTCCACTCCCTATGTCTTCGTCCTGGCGTGTGATATGCCAAACTTAAGCGAGAAGGCGCTTGTGTACATGGCGGAGGAGGCTCGCGGTGAGGACGTGATTGTTCCCCGCACGGCCCATGGTTATGAGGCGCTCCATGCCATTTATAGCAGGTCCTGTATCTCCCATTTTCTGAGCGCCATTGAAAGGGATTGGCTCAAAATCACAAGCGTGTATCCCTATCTCGCGGTAAGGGAATTGACGGACGAAACAGTCTTCCTGCAAGAAGGGCGTTATGTATTTTCAAACATCAATACCAGAGAGGACCTGCTGGCCGCCTCCGAATTTTATGACGGAGAAAGACTTGCAGTACGGAAGATGACGCAGAAAGATCTGAGTGATATCCTCGCAATAGAAAAAGAGTCCTTCCAATCCCCATGGACGGAAAGGCTTTTTGAGGAGGCTCTTTTATCACCCATTGCCTTCAATTTTGTTATAACGGTGGGGAATGATATTGTCGGCTACTTGTGTCTTTACGCGGTGGAAGATGAGGCGCACATCCTAAACATTGCCGTCAGTCCGCTGCACAGGCAGAAAGAATACGCGTCCATGCTTATGGGCATAGCGATAGAAGAACTGACGGGTAAGGGAATTATCCAGTATTATCTTGAAGTAAGAGAAAGCAACAGCAAGGCATTGCGCCTCTATGGGAAATTCGGTTTCACCGCTATCGGCAAAAGAAAAAAATACTATACGGATACGAACGAGGATGCCCTTGTCATGTATCGTACACAAGGGAATGGATAATAACTGTGGATGATATTGAAGGAAGAATATCTTCAAATAAACTGATTATACCCAACTACTATTTGCTTACCATAAAACTTTCGAAGCCCATGGAGCGGGCAGTGCCAGGACAATTCGTGATGCTTCGCATACCAGGTGGCGAGGTATTCTTAAGGAGGCCTTTCGGCATCTACCATTGCGAGGGGCGAGACCTCACCATTATGTATAAGGTTGTGGGCAAAGGCACCGAGCGGCTGAGCAGTTCGCAGGGGAATGAAATCGTCTTTGTCCTTGGTCCTCTAGGGAAGGGATTCCATGTAGAAAAGAGAGACCGGTATGTGGTGGTGGCTGGAGGTATAGGTATTGCGGGTGTTCACAGCCTCATTAAGCGACTGAATGAGAAGGCGACGCTTTTTTTCGGCTGTTCTTCCAAGGAAGAGATGACTTTGATTGAAGACCTAGAGCATTTGAACCCGTATATCTCAACAATGAATGGCTCGTATGGCTACAAGGGCGACGTGGTGGCCCTTCTCGGCGCTCATCTCCAGACAATGAAAGGCAATATAGAGATTTTTACCTGCGGACCGGGTCTGATGCTCAAAGGGCTGAAGGCGCTCATAGAAAATGACAGGGTGCCGTGTCAGGCGCTTGTCGAAGAACGTATGGCGTGCGGCCTTGGTCTGTGTTTCGGCTGTGTAATAGAGACGGATGATGAAGCGGAACCATTTAGAAGAGTATGCAAGGAAGGACCTGTATTCGACCTATGGCAGATACGACTGTAAAGCTTTATAGTAACACACTCCGAAATCCGGTGATGAACGGTTCTGGCACCCTCGGGTACGGAAAAGAGATTGAGCCGCTCTGGCCCATAGAGACCCTAGGCGCCTACGTGACCAAAGGACTCTCATTGAGACCGCATCACGGGAACCAAGTACCTAGAGTATGGGAAGAACGCTACGGGATGATCAATAGCATCGGCCTCCAAAATGTGGGTGTTACGCGCTTCTTTGACGAATACTTTCCTCTTTTCAGGAAAAAGAATACCCCTGTCATCGTCAATTTTTTCGGATTCACAGAAGATGAGTATGTTGCCTGCGCGGAGAACATAAAACCGGATCCGCTCATAGTGGGGCTTGAAATAAACCTTTCATGCCCTAACGTGAAAAAAGGAGGCATAAGCTTTGGAAAGGATCCAGACATGGTTGGCGGGATTATCCGGCAGGTGAAGGCCGTTACCCCGATTCCCCTCATAGCAAAGCTGACACCTGAAGTGAAAAATATTATGGATATCGCATGTGCCGCCCATGAAGCCGGTGCTGACGGTCTTACCCTCATCAATACCATTCCCGCAGCAGCAGTAGATGCGGTTGGGAAAAAAGTACCCATAAAGGGAGGGCTTTCAGGCCCTGCCCTTAGGTCTGTGGCCCTGAGGGCTGTGTACGAAATCTCGAAGGCTGTACCTGTGCCGGTCATAGGCTCAGGGGGGATCATGGACTACATGGACGCCGTCTATTTTTTTATGGCCGGCGCCAAAGCGGTCGAGATCGGAACCGTTACCTTCGTTGACCCCTTCGCCATACCGAAGATCATTGACGGAATAAAAGATTACATGGAAAGAGAACGTTATGCGGACATGGACAGCATTATCGGGTGCGCACATTGTGAAGACTTGAATGGCCGGTAACAAAACCGTTGAACTGCTCTCCAGGGAGTTAGGTCTGAGCAACCTGTGTGCACGAATTCTCTTTTCCCGGGGATTTTCAGACCCAAGAAAAGCGAAACTCTTTCTTCATCCCAAAATTGAAGATCTTTCGGACCCTTTTCTTCTCCCTGACATGGAGAAGGCGGTTTTAAGAGTCATTGAAGCCATCCGTACCAATGAGAAGGTGTGCATTTACGGCGATTATGACGCGGACGGTGTAACGTCAGCGGCCCTTATGATCAACTTCCTTAAACCTCTTGGGATTACACCCGTAGTGTATCTGCCTGAAAGGCGGGAAGGATACGGTCTAAACGGGGCGGCAATCAGGAAGCTCAAAAAAGAAGGAATAACACTCCTTATCTGCCTCGACTGTGGGGCTACTAATGTGGGAGAAATTAAGGAGGCGAATGCCCTCGGTATAGAGACCGTAGTAATTGATCACCATGAGACGGGCGATGAGCTGCCCCCCGCTTACGCCATTATAAATCCCAAGAGGAAAGATGCGCAGTTCCCCACGAGGGAACTGGCGGCGTGCGGCGTGGTCTTTTTTTTTCTCCTTGCCTTCCGGAGAGTCCTTTTCAGAAACGGACAATTACCCAGAACGATAAATCTGAAGCAAGAGCTTGATCTCGTGGCATTAGGCACGGTTGCCGATATGGTTCCCCTCACTGGGGACAACAGGATTATCGTCAAATTTGGCATGGAAATGATGAAAAAGAAACCACGGACATGGCTTAGGTCATTTTACGCCAGTCGCATACTGGCACGCGGCGCAGTAGATGAATACAGTCTCGGGTTTATCATTATTCCAAGGATTAATGCGTCGGGAAGGGTATCAAGTCCCGATCATGCGCTCAGATTCCTTGTTTCTGAAGACGAATCTGCGTCTAGGGCAATGTTGTCCGAACTTCATGATGTGAACAGGCGTAGGCAGAAGATCGAACAGGAGATAGTGAGAGAAGCGGTAGAGGCCATAGAGATGGAGAATCTAGCGGACAGGAACTCAATCGTCCTCTTCAGGGAAGGCTGGCATATCGGTGTGATCGGTATTGTTGCACAGAAATTGACGGAAATGTACCAAAAACCATCCATTGTGATCACCGAGGTGGACGGGCTTTGGAAAGGCTCGGGAAGAGGGGGGGACGGCATTGACCTTCATAATATAATCGAGTCTGTCTCCCACCTTGTGGAGAAGTTCGGGGGGCACAAGTACGCATGCGGGATTTCACTGCTTGAGGAGAACCTCATACCTTTCAGAGATGCCTTTGATGAACGAGTTGAGGGAACTCTGCAAACAAGAGAAAAGATTATCAGGGCAGATACCAGTGCGGCTTTCGAAGAACTGACAGGCGATCTCGTGGATTTTATCGAGATGGCTGCGCCTTTCGGCATGGGTAATCCGAGGCCCAACCTGCTTCTCAAGCCCTATGCAGTGCGGATGAACAACAGGTTTGCGAAAATCATCGATGAAGCTAACCACATGTGGCATGGTACCTTTCGGGGCCGAATCTCCATGCCGGACGACGAAAGGGCAAACATTATAGCTTCCCCTGTTATAAAAGAGGATATGGGCGAGAGGTTCATCCATCTAGCCATAAAGGAATTTGTGACCCCGGAAGGAGTGAATCTACCCTCGTAACCCTCCTTTTGTTTTTCCAGCCGCTCCTTTTCCCTCTCTCCTGTCCCATATTCTTCCCAGCATCGGACTGGAAAAGCTTGAAGGTATCGTCGTCACATAGAACCCGTGACCCATCCCGAAATAGTAAAACACAATGGAGGTATCTTTGATGACAGTTCCCAAAAAGAATTTCCCCTCTGATGATGAAGGAAAAAATCAGATATACGGTGTGATCAAGTCTGCCGGAAATACATCTTGCACTGCAGATATGACGACAAGCTTAAATACAGGGTACGGAAAAAATTATGATCAATCAACTATTTGATCTCTGAAATAACGATAAGTACGATCTCTGGGCTACCAAGCGCTCCGTTTCCCGGCGGTCAGCCCATGCTGTCGTTTCAAGTTGTTCAACCTGTTGACTTACTCCACGGGAGTTTAGTATAAAGGCAGGAAGGCGGCTGGATACGGTTCTGAAAATCTGCTTTAGGGGCGGGCGATATGCACATATACTTCAATGTTTTCTGTCACACCCAATGGGGACAGCACGTCTGTGTCCTCGGTTCGCTGCCGGAGTTGGGAAGCCAAGACCCTTCGGCGGCAAAGAAAATGTCTTATTCTTCCGTACACATGTGGGTTGCGGAAATTGTCCTTCCCTCTGAACGAGAAGCTGTTTTCGAGTATAAATACTTTATTACCAATAATGCGGGAAGTATCCTCTTTCAAGAGACGTGCATGCGAGTTTTTGCGCTCAACCGGGAAGGCCTCCCTGTCTTGAAACCACAGGACCGACTTGAAATCATTGATGAATGGAATTCTCCGTCCGATCCGGATTCCCTCTTATTGACCGCGCCACTTGTCGGAACGATTTTCAGACGCATAAGTAAGGAAAAACCGACAAGCCAGCCAGCCGAGACCGGTGGCGAGTCAGATTCTACTGTGGTCCGGCTGAGTCTTATCAATCCTCGTGTGATGGATGGGGATACGGTCTCGGTGGTGGGGGCCATCAAGGATATTGGAGAATGGGACATTGAAAAGGCCGCTCCCATGGACCCATCCGGTTTTCCATGCTGGACCCTTGATCTGGCGGTAGAAACAAAACGCCTGCCTTTTCTTTACAAATATGTCGTGAAAGATAAGACAGGCAAAGTCGTTGCTTACGAGGAAGGCCCTGACCGCAGTTTCCAGTTTTCAGACAACCGTTTCCAGGAAACCGAGCGACAGACCCGTTTTGTCGCTGTGACGGACAATAAATTTCGGTACAAAAAGAAATGGAGAGGCGCCGGAATAGCCGTACCTCTCTTTTCTATTCGCAGCGACAGAGGCTTAGGTGTAGGAGAGTTTACTGACCTCAAAGGTCTTATCGACTGGGCCTGTGAATCCGGCTTCCGGCTCATCCAGTTATTGCCCATCAATGACACCATGGCTACCATGACCTGGACGGATTCATTTCCTTACAGCTGTATTTCTGTGTTTGCCCTTCACCCGCTATACTTGAATCTCGACGATATCGGCGGTCTGCCGGAGGGGATGGATAAGGAAATTGAGATCCACCGGGTTAGGCTGAACGGCTCTGATGTCCTTGAGTACGAGAAAGTCATGGCTGTCAAGCTTCCTCTCCTCCGGAGAATCTTTGAAGCCGAAAAAGATGGATTCCTTTCATCCCCGGAATTCAGATCTTTCCTGGAGCAGCACAGTTACTGGTTGTGCGTTTACGCCGCTTTCTCCGCTCTCAGGGATCATTTCCACACCAGCGACTTTCTTAAGTGGGGGGAATACAGCGCGGCGAGCGAGAAAGATATAGAGATCCTGACCGCACCGGAATCGGAACACTTTGACGGGGTAGCATTCTACTATTTTCTCCAGTATCATCTCCATCTCCAATTTTCCGAAGCCTCCCGATATGCGCGGGAGCATGGGGTGGTCCTGAAGGGAGATATCCCTATAGGGATTCAGAAGCGGAGTGATTCTTGTTGGATCAATCCGCTTCTGTTCAATATGGACCGGTCAGCAGGCGCACCCCCTGACCCGTTCTCCGACGCAGGGCAGAACTGGGGCTTCCCCACTTATAACTGGGAGGAAATGGCTCTGGATAATTATTCATGGTGGCGTCACCGCATGAGTCATATGTCGCTCTATTTCCAGATGATACGCCTTGATCATGTGCTCGGGTTCTTCAGGATCTGGGAGATTCCGGACGGGTTTTTATCTGGCCTCATGGGGCGGTTTAACCCAGCCCTCGCTATTACCGGTGACGAGCTTATGCAGCTGGGCATCTGGGATGTTGACCGTCTTACCGAACCATATATAACGAGCTGGCTCGTGAAGGCTGTCTTCGGTCGGGAATGGACCAGAATTATGACCGATTGTCTCGAAGAGCAGGAACAGGGACTGTTCAGATTGAAATCTGAATTCCGCACCCAGAGTCTTGTGGCACACTCCCTCGCCGCTTATGACCACGGTGCGATGGCTGAGGGGATACGCAGAGACAGGTTGGAAGATGACTTTTTTACCCTGATATCTAACATGATTTTTTTCAAGGACCCCATACAAAACGGCTTCCATCCCCGTATCAACATGAGTGATACGGCATCCTTCGCCTGTCTCGAAGGATGGATGAGAGAAAAGCTGTTCTCCCTCTATAATGACTATTTCTATCATCGCCAGGAAGATCTTTGGCGGGAGCATGCTATGGTTAAACTGCCGGCCCTGAAAAAAGCTTCCAACATGTTGATCTGCGGTGAAGACCTGGGAATGATCCCTGACTGCGTGCCTGTAGCCATGGAAGAGCTTTGTCTCCTGGGTCTCCGCATACAACGTATGCCCAGGGAACCGGACCGAGAGTTCGGATATCCCTGGGAATATCCGTATCTCACGGTCTCAACCACTTCCAGCCACGACATGTCGACGATGCGGGCATGGTGGGAAGAGGACCGGGCCCGCACGGAGCGGTATTTCAAGAATGTGCTTGGTCATGAAGGGGAAGCCCCTCTCACGTGTGAACCAGCTATAGGTGAGGAGATCATCAGGCAGCACTTAGAGTCGCCCTCCATGTGGGCGATCTTTCCCATTCAGGACATTCTTGCAATAAGTGAAAACCTTAGAAGGCCCGGGAATCCACGGGACGAGCAGATCAACGACCCCGCTGTAATGTTCCATTTATGGAGATTCAGGCTCCATTTGTCTGTCCAACAATTGCTTGATGGGAAGGACTTTTCATCTAAGTTGCGAAAATTGATGGAAGAGTCCGGCCGCAATACCCCCTATTAAAAGACTGTCGTCCCGACATTATACCGTCATTATAAAGGCCTTCTTCCCTGACAGATATCAGGAAGATGATCCTGGACAACCTCTCCTGCTCTTTTTTATGTTTTACCAATTCTTAAGCGTGTAAAGAGCATTGAGTCTCGCCAAGGATGGGTATTCGTAGTATGAGAAACCTCCATAAAGGGGACATACCCATAATGTCATGGAGTTTGTACTCTTAGAGATAAGACCCCATCCCTTAAGAGAGGCATACGACATGCCGTAATAGGCAAAACGGGAGGGAAAGGCCCGCCGATGTGTGGGAGATACCTATATAGGCGGCTAGGGGAGAGGAGGGGGAGGGAGCAGGGCGGGATACTGCATTGATTTAAGAGGCTTTTTGGTGTAGAGTAACGGAAGAATGGCTATATTTTTTTGGTGATAAACTTGCGGATTGGAATTGCTATTCAAACTTTTGACCCTAAGAAGGGTGGAGCTGAGCGGTACTCTTATGACCTTTCGTTGAAACTTGTCAAGTTGGGTCATTCGGTGGTGGTTTTTTGCCGCCGTGGAGTTTCCCTGCCGGGCGTTACCCTGGCCCAGGTAAATACAGCCTCCTATCCGCGATGGCTTCGATCTCTCTCTTTTGCCCTGAATCAGCGGAAGATCTCAAAGGCACAGAAGCTCGACGTAATGCTGGGGTTTGGAAATGTCTTTGAGGCCGATGTGTACCAGAGTCACGGCGGCGTGCAACACATATGGATGAGGCGGGAGATCGAGAGCTACCGGGACCCGGTGGAACGAAGGTTTAAGGCCATGCTCCTCAAGAGCAGCCTCAATCAGAAGATCCAGCAGTGGATTGCGGAATACCCTATCAGGAACCGGAAATATAAACGGATTGTGGCCATATCAGGCATGATCAGGGATCATATGGGAAAACATTTTGGCCTTAAGCCGGATGACTTCCAGGTGGTTTATAACGGCGTTGATACGATGCGGTTTAGGCCTTTAGATGATGCGGGCGGTCTGGCCAACGGAGCCACCAGGAGGATTTTATTTTCTGCCGGAAATTTCAGGCTGAAGGGACTTTTCCCCCTTCTTCAGGCATTGGGAGAACTTGCAAAGGAACGCCGTGACTTTCACCTCACCGTCCTCGGGCGTGGCCGCAAAGAGCGCTATTTGAGCCTCATCGGAGAACTTGACGTGGGAGATCTCGTCACGTTCCTGGGAGAGACGGCCCATCCGGAGCGAATCTACGCCCAATCCCATATCCTGGCCCATCCTACCTATTACGATGCATGTTCCCTCACGACCATGGAGGCCATGGCTGCCGGACTCCCCACCATTACCACCCGATGGAACGGCGCCTCCGCCCTTGTCTCTCTCAAAGAGGGTTACGTCCTCAATGAACCGGCTGATGTGGCGGGCCTTACCTCGGCCCTCCGAGACCTTTGCGACGACGATCGGCGGCGGGAAATGGGCCGGAATGCGAGGGCCAAATTAGAGACTTACACGATTGAAAGGAATGCAAAAGAGATGGAAAAAATACTCGTAGAGGCGGGAAATGGCTGAGATATCGGACGAGTGGTCGAAGCTCTTCTCGTACAGGTATAGAATTCATAAGAAATACAAGGAGATATGGGAGGTACCCTTGGTTAAGAAGCGTTCCATCCTCCTCAAGCGTTACCTCAAAGATGGCATGGCGGTCCTTGATGCGGGGGCGGGCATGAAAGGTATAAAAGACGAAATCGCGGACCTCGGTATCCATGTGACTTACAAGAGTATGGACATTGACAGGAGTAATGAGCACGACTTCTACGATGTGGCTGACATACACGAGAAATTTGACGCCATCATTATGTTTGAGGTGATTGAACATTTAGACCTCGAAAACGGGCTTCAATTTCTCAAAGGATTGAGCGAGAAGGTGAAGGATAAAGGGATTATCATCGTCTCCACGCCCAATATCTTCAACCCCTCCCGGTACATGCGGGATTCGACGCACAAGATCTTTTACGGGTACGACGAACTCTGCGGTCTCCTCAATCTTGCGGGGTTCGGCATAAAAGATGTCTGCCGCTCATTCAACGATGCAATCCACCGATACATTCTCAAAGTCCACATTCTGGGATGGCTCTTTCGCGTCCTTTCCATAGACTACGCCCTCTCCGTTTTTGTGGTTGGAGAAAAAGAGTGACGCAGCGCGCGAAGATTCTCTTTTTTATCCAAGGGTCCAATGTGGCTGCCAGCAGACTCCGGGTACTTCAGTACCTTCCGTACCTCGCGGAGGAGGGTATTTCTGCGGAGGTATTGCAATTCCCGCGCGGGCCTAAAGAGTGGATATCCATGATGCCGTCCCTCAAGAGTTCCGACATGGTTTTTGTCCAGAGGAAACGCCTCCCCCTCTACGCACTCCTTTTAATCCGCCGCCTGGGGAAAAAGATCATCTATGATTTCGACGATGCGGTGATGTTCAAAAACTCCCTTTCCACTAACCCCTATTCTTTAAGAAGGAAGATGAGCTTCAAAAGGATGCTTGCATATACAGACCTTGTGATCGCTGGAAACCGGTTCCTTAAAGGCGAGGCGGAAAAATATCACCGCAATGTCCGCGTCCTCCCCACGCCAATTGACGGAAAACGTTACCTGGCAAAGATATACGAGCCGAGAGAAAGAGTGAATATAGGATGGATCGGCGACCATGGGAGCATCCATTATATGGAGAGCTACAAGGACGTTTGGGAGAAGATCGGAAGCAGGTATGGCAAGAAAGTCCTTCTCACCATTATCTGCGACACTTTCATTGAGACAGTCAATATGGAGACGAAGAAGATATGGTGGAGCCGGGAGAGCGAGGTCGATTCTCTCCTTAATCTCGACATCGGGGTTATGCCTCTATTTGACGATCTCTGGTCGAGAGGCAAGTGCGGGTTCAAAATCATCCAATACATGGGCGTTGGCGTGCCTCCTGTCTGTACGCCTGTGGGCATCAACAGGGATGTCGTGGAAGACGGGGTGAACGGATTCTGGGCGATGACAAAAACGGACTGGATAGATAAGCTTTCGGCGCTCATTGAGGACCCGGCCCTCCGGGAATATATGGGAAAAGAGGGCAGGGCGCGGATTATGGAAGGCTATACAGCTGAGGCGTGCGCTCCGACACTGGTCGACTGGGTCATGGGGCTTTGAAAAAAAGGATACTCTTTATTACCCACCGTAATCCCCAGGGATACAGAATTCAGCAGTATTTCCCCTTTCTCGAAAAGAGAGGGTTCGAGGTGGAGCTTTGTACTACAGAGTCAACTTTTTTGCAACTCCTTGAGCGGGTCCGCGCGGCCGATGTGGTCTACATTCAGCGCCTCCTCCTGAGTTCCTTAAAACTCCCAGTAATGAGAAAACTCGCGAAGAGGATCGTCTTTGATTACGATGACGCCATCATGTACGGGGCAAAAGGAGAAAGCCCGACGAGGCGAAGAAAATTCAAGCGAATGATCGCTGCAGCAGATGCGGTCCTCGCGGGAAACATATTCCTACTTGAAGAGGCTAAACGCCACCGCCATGATGCCCTCCACTATGTGCCCACCGTGGTCGATACGGGCGAATACCCGGTAAAGGTCCACGAGAGGTCGGTAAACCCTGTCATGGGCTGGATCGGAAGCAGTTCCACCTTAAGGTATATCCGTGATATAAAAGGGCTCATCGCATCGTTTCTCAAAGCGGGGCAATACTCCTTTGAGGTGGTGGCTGATGCTCCCCCTGACTTCGAACTGACCGGCATGATATTCAGGAAATGGGAAAAGGAGAAGGAAAAAGCCATACTCCTCAATTTCGACATAGGGATTATGCCCCTTACGGACGATACCTGGTCCCGCGGTAAGTGCGGTCTCAAACTTATACAGTACATGGCGTTAGGACTCCCGTCTATAACCAACCCGGTAGGCGCTGCCAACGAGATCATAACGGACGGTGTCGACGGCTTCCTCCGGACGAAGCTGGAAGAGTGGGAGACAGTCGCGAAAGAGCTTGCCGCAGATCCGGACTTGAGGAGGAAAGTAGGAAAGGCCGCCCGCGAGACCGTGGAAGAACGATATTCCTTAAGGGTTTGGGGTCCCAGGGTCGCGGAGATTATAGACTCCTTATGAAAGTCCATATCATAAATGGCACGAAATGGCGCCTTGAAGACGAAGGCCTCCTCGAAATTCTAGGCCAGGTTACGGGTAATGGAGCGGTAAGGAGGGGTTATGCCGTATATCCCTATAGAGACGGGAAGGTCTTTATAAAAGCATTCCTGGAAAAGGGGTTGTCCGGTTTCGTGAGAAACAAGATCCTCCCCAGAGGAAAGAAGGAATTTGTTGCGGGTACTCGGCTCATCTCCTTTGGAATTGCCACGCCAAGGCCCCTCGGATACGGGATCACGCCAAATGGATCGTACATAATCCAGGAGTGGATTGAGGCGGAGAATTTCTCATCCATATTGAAAAAAGGAGACGGAGCCCATCTCCTGGCAGGGCTGGCCGGACTCTTAAAGACCTTAAAAACCCTTCAGATAAGACATAACGACCTTCATCTTGAAAATGTGCTCGTAAAGGAGGGCCGGCTTTTTCTCATAGACCTCCATAAAATGAAGATCAAGAGGTTCTTCCGCCTCGGCGACGAGGTCTCGAATCTGGCCCATTCCCTTGTCTCTGTCTACGGTGATATGGACGAGACAGAAAAAGAGGCCTTTTTCCGAATCTATGGCGGAGATGAAGCGCGTCGGCCCCTGGAAAAAGAGATAGGGAAGCTTGCGGCCAGATGGTTCAGGAAGAAAAGACAGAGGGCCTTTGATCAGACCTCAAAGATTGAGGTAAGAGGAAACAGGCTCTGCGTGGCGGATTGGAAAGGCTTGAGCTTGGGCAGTCTCGTGGAAACCATAAAACAGGATAAGAAGGTCAGGGTCGAGAGGTATAGCGACCATATACGGAAAATTTACCGGGACAAGAGACGGCTCAAAAAGGCATGGAAGTCCCATGTGGTCTTTCTTTACATGAGCCTTCCGGTTGTGCCTGAGCCCTATTATCTGGCCCTCCCTGAGCAGGGTCAACCGGGCTATATTGCAATGGAAGACCTGAAAGGTAAAGGCGAGGAACTGGACCGCTACCTTGACCGCCATTATGACACAAATAGCTATTCAGAGCGGAAGCATTTCATAGACAGCCTCTGTGGTTTCTTCGACAGCCTCTTTAAGTGGGGCATCGTGCACAATGACGTGAAAGGGTGCAACCTCTTCGTGATTGGCAAGGATGCCTTTGTATTTCTCGATGTGGAAGATTTCACCTTCGATTTCCTTACCGCCGACTGTATGGAAAGGATGTTCTTCCAGCTCAACACCACCATTCCCAAGCGGATCGTCATGAGGGACAGAATGAGGTTCTTCGTCAGGGTCACATCTTCCTTAGAGATGGACAAGAAAGCCCTCTTCCGCAAACTTCTTTACAAATCAGCGAAAGCAGAGATCGTGTACGAGGGGATATCCGGGCTTGTGAAGGAGAAATGGTGAGAGCTTAAGCGGTGATTAAGTAAATACTTCTAAAAAACCATTTCCTGTCCTCTGCAGGACATTGATAAATATGATATTTACTTTTACGGCTCAAATCAGTATACTTTGCCCAATGGAGAGGTGACCGAGAGGCCGAAGGTGCTCGCCTGCTAAGCGAGTGTACGGATAAAACCGTACCCAGGGTTCAAATCCCTGCCTCTCCGCCATTAGTATTTCCGCTTGATTCAAACGGTTGATTTTTAAGTTTACTCCACCACATTAATACTACGCACGTAAGCGCACAGATGTAGCGTCCCTTAAGTTTTTCTGTCCTGTGGTGTATACTTTTAAGAAATACAGGAACAAAATAACTGTATATACTTCTATGAAGATCACGTGATATTTATGATCAAATACTGCCGACAAATTTTTAACGGAAGAGCGCTGCACGCAAATCAAAATAATTGAAGAAAACCACTATCAAGACTACATCCTTCTGTTCATATCAATTCCACCAATTACCCCTCCCTCCCCGAAAGAATTCCAGATATTTTTGCATCCAGTATTTTGATGATTTGTGACGTTTTTTCTTGACAATATCCATATATTACCGTATACTATATCTTCTTTAAATTCTTAAATAAAGGATTTAGATGAGAGCACAGCCATAATTTTTCCCTCTGCATAAAACAACAACATAATGTTCTGTCCACGCAGCAACAGGGGGAGGTATTTTGCCCCTGAGTCTGTCTCTAAACGTGCCTCTTGGCGTCTCAAAGATGGCCTCTTCCGTTCCCATTGCTTCTGGTGATGCGGTTATCTTCCCCGCAGGAAGCGGCACCCCTATTCCAGGGGCCGCCGCTTGTTCCATGAAGGCTGGCCCCTCATTCAAGCAAACCAGCGCTTTTTTCGGAGAGACGTTCTCCATAGAAAGCGCTTTTTTATTTATTATATATCAACGACAAGTATATGGGCACGGTCTATGGCCGGGACGATGAATACAGAACATTTCCCAACATTAGGGGGGCTACGATGGGGCGATGATATACTGCGGCAGCGCTTACCGCACAGTGGGAAGCGTCAGAGCGGGTCCTGTCACGGGTTATCGCCGCCGATGGCGTTGATACGGAGAACCGGACCCGCTCTTTCCGTTCGTATCGGGCTTAAGGTAAACTGTCCACCTTTTGCTGGCGATCTGTTTACCATTGCCCGCGAGAAAAACTGTTGTGCCTTTGGGCGATAAAGCAAGATTCATGGGAATGCAGATTCATCTAATTAAAAACTTTCAATAAAGGAGGATGTATTATGGCCGAAGTAAAAATTTCAAAAGGGCTGGCGACAGTCAGCTTAAACAAAGAAGGGGTAGTCAGCATGGTAATGGATAAAGCAGTTTTCGTTGAGGCAATAAAGAAATTTTTTTATTGTGTCCCTTGTTGTAAATTGATCAGCTGCCCCAACTTGATGAATATCTGCCCCCCTGTGTTATGTGACCATGGCTGTTTCTTCGCGAAGCCTGGTGACTGTTATCATATCGGCCTGCCAGACGGTAAAATCGTCCAGGACCAGGATAGGAATAAAATCAGCTTAAATAAAGAAGACATGCTGGAAATGGCCAAAAGTGGGATCTTGACCCCCGAAGATTTGGCGATCATTGCTGTGGAGATTCGTGATTCGCTACTAACTCGCGGCTAACCACCTAAAAAGCAACAATCAGGGGCCGCGTTGGCTTTATGAAGCGCGGCCCTTAATAAATATTATGAGCGGAGGCGCAATTTGAGACTAAGCAGTTATCTGATCCTGTCGGATCGCTTGAAAAACGGCGGTTACGCAGCCCTGAGCGGCCTATCCGGCGCCATAGAACTAATAAGCGAGGGCCTATATCAGTTATTAGAAAAGATCACTCTTAGCGGGGAACCCCGCTCGCTCTGCATTGAGAAAGATTCTCTCCCACCAGATATACTGGAGACTTTTATACGTCGCGGCCATATCACCGAAATAAGCCACGAAGAAGAGCGTTCTTATGTTAAAGAAGTAGCGTCAGCTCTCCATGAGATTAGCGCAGCACACCCCAATGTGGTGGTTATTCCCGATCTCGACTGCAACTACCGCTGCATTTACTGCTTTGAAAAGCCTCTTCAGTCCAAGCTGAAAGAGCGTAAGACGAAAATGGATAAAGTAGGTGTGGATAACTTCTATCGCTCAATCGACCAGCTTGCATCACAGATAGGCCCCATATCAGGGGGAATTACCCTCTATGGCGGCGAATCCCTCAGTGCGGAAAATAAAGAGGTTGTGGGGTATATCGTAGAAAAGGGAGTAAAAAATGGACATAAATTTTTCGCTGTCACCAACGGACACGACCTGGACGCCTATTTGGGGCTTCTGGGAAGAGATAAAATCTCAAATCTGCAGATAACAATTGACGGGCCTCAAAGTATTCACGACAGGCGCCGGATTGCCTTGGACGGCAGCTCTTCTTTTCAAAAGATCATGAATAATATAGGCCGGGCAATTAAAGAGACCGATGTGTCTATAGGGGTGCGCGTCAACCTGGACGGGGACAACTACCAGGCCTTTGGAGAGCTTTTAAGTGTTTTTGATCAGGAAGGCTGGCTCAATGATAATAGAATATCCGTTGGTGCTGCAATCGTTGACCAGAGGGACCAGCGCGGGGCAGTGTTTCCCGTGCAGGATATAAATAAAGTAAAAGCGGAACTGTCCGGAGTGACGGGTCAGTACCCCAATGTGGAAATCGGCAGTCAGCGGTCGTCAAGCAGAGGCAGAGTTCTATCATCGCTGGCATCAAGTAAACCCTACGGCCTCCGCAGCTCTTATTGCGCCGCCAGTAGTGGAATGTATATTTTTCTGCCTGATGGGACCATATCATCCTGTTTGGACTCTTTGGGTGAAGAATGCAGCTATATCGGCAGCTATTCGGCAGAGGGCTTGTTTCTCGACAAAGACAAAATAGCCCATAGATTCAACCGTTCCGTCGCTAATATACCCGCCTGCCTGGACTGCAAATATTGCCTTGTATGCGCCGGAGGATGCGCGCAGTACGCCGAATATAATTTCCATGACATCTATCCCTTATTGCGAAGATTTTCCGGAGACTTACTCCTGGGTATTGGCGGAGGCTGTAGAGAAATATCTTAAGGCTAACGGTCTTTGATTTTTTGAGATTGTTTGCCGGGGAGGGGTATTTACGATAGATACATAATATGCTTGGCAGCCTACTTTGATATGAGCAATGAAAAAATCGAATGGGTAAAAAGACACATCAGGGGGCATATTGGAAAGGGGTGACATTAAAGGTCATTGGATTCCGACGTATAAGCCTGAACCAAACGACGCGGTCCATTGGTGCATAATTTTGCCACCTATATTCCACGTGTAGGGCCGACCTGATGGGTTGAATGGAATAGATTGGTAAACGGCACAGCATCCTTTAATCTTACCGATATTAGGCGATGCCTCTCTAACGCAACCTCAAGAGTCTGCCCTGCTCACGACCAACAAATTTGTGGAGACAGCGCAATCGGCAACGGTCAAAGTGAACCGGCCATCAATAGTTTGTCAACTTCTCAACTACCACCTGACGAAGAACACTGCCTACAAATCGAAATAATTGAAGCAAACTGCTATAAAAGACCATATCCGCCGGTTCATATCAATCCCACCAAAACGGTACCCATGAATAAAATGAAACATCAGTACAAAACTTAAAAAAATCCCTTTTTCTCAAAAAAGTATAATGGAGAACAAACAATATATTTGGTGGAAAGGTTACTTTGTTTCCACCATTGGAATAAACGAAGAAATAACAACATATATTGAACGTCAAAGGAGTGGAAAGACTTAAAGGCAAGAGAGGCTTGAACTATAGGAATACACTTAAGCGTGAGTTAGGGGTTATTTTTTGACAAAGGTTGGGGCGTAAGTGCCCAAAAATATGGCCCTTAAGAGCGAAGCGACATACATTATTGACAAAATGACGTTGGCCGTGGCAGACTGAAAGATAGGTCTATTTGGAAAATATTAATAGGGATGGACTTCTTGGCTGATCGTTTAACGGCGATTCAGAACTATTTTGAAAAACGGGTAAAGTGTTACCTTGAGGCCTATTCCACAAAAAGGCTTTCCAGCCTCACTGATGCGATTTACCGGTTCGGGTGGTATTCTCTGCGCTTCATTTTTCGGCGTACCATGCGCCATCTGGCAGTGATTCAACCTCAAAGTGTCCTTGACATAGGGTGTGGTTGCGGCGTCTATTCATTGGAGATTGCGAGAAGAGGAGCTATGGTTACCGCTTTAGACATCTGTCGGGGAATGATTGATGCCACGGAAAGCCTTTTAAAACAGAATGGCCTTCAAGACCGAGTAACGACCATATGCGCGAACTACCTTGATTGGTCCAAGGGAGTGACCCATGAATATGATTTGATTCTCGCCATCGGGCTTTTTGATTATGTGCATGATGCTGGTCATTACCTGACCTCATTTCGGAGGATTACCAAAGGAGCTATTATTACCTTCCCTGCCGATTATGCGCTCTCATCGCTGGCCCAGCTAAGCTATCGGAGCCATGGGATTCAAGGCTATTTCTACACTAAACAACAGATTGAGGAACTTCTGCTTTCAGCTGGTTTTAAGATAGTCCATTTTTCGAAGCTTTTTCCCGGCACTTACATGGTGCACGCGGTGTGTGCTTTGTGACTCTGCTTGCCGGAATAGCATAGAGGAATGAACCTTCTCCAAGAGAGCCGGTTTTGAAAAAGCTCTCCTGAAACAATATATTCCCCAGAGACTGTATAGGTTGATACCTAGAGAATTGGGTATAGTACGGAAGTTCGGCAAGTGTGCGTAGGATCAATCATGTACTTGATAATGAATACTGGAGGTTTGATATGAGAAAGGCGGTGGCTACCATCTTAAGTAAAGACGGACTTCTCCGAATATTCAAACATGAAAAAAGGCCCCTTAGATTTGAAGATCTCCAGAAGGCTTTCGATCTCTCAAAGAATGACAAAAAACCCATGAGAAATCTTCTTAGGGAGATGATACGAGAAGGACTCATTGTCAGGCTCAAGAATAACCGGTTCGGTATCCCCCAGGAGATGAACCTTCGAACCGGCACTCTGTGGTGTACCAGGAGTGGAAATGGCTTTGTTGTGCCTGACAAGGAAGGCGAGAGAGACATCTTTGTCTCGTCGCGGTACATCAAGGATGCGTTCCACGGCGACAAGGTAGTGGTAAGAGTGGAACATGCCGCACGGGGCAGAAAAGAAGGGAAAATTATTAAGGTAACGGAGCGAAAACTGCACAATGTTGTAGGGTTCATGAAGATACACAAGAATGTCGCTTTTCTCGTCCCCGAAGACGAACGAATTTCCCGCAATTTTCTTATAAGCGGCACGGGTGTGAAAAAACTGAAAGACGGAGATCTGGCCGCTGCCCGCATAACGAGTTTTCCTGACGGAGGAAGGGAACCAGAGTGTAGGATCACAAAAGTCTTTTCTGACCTTTCAACCCTTGAATCCATATCCCAGTTTGTGGAATACAAACATAACCTGCCTATGAGGTTCAGAAAAGGTACTGAAAGCGATGCGGAGAAGATTGATCCTCTTGTGCCGGCGGATGGCCGGTTAGACCTTAGAGACACAGCACACGTCACTATCGACGGCGAATTCGCGAAAGACTTTGATGACGCGGTCTATGTGGAAAAGGGCAGAAAAGGCTACACTCTTTATGTTTCCATCGCCGACGTATCTCATTATGTTGAAAAGGATTCGCGTCTGGACCGGGAAGCCTACGAGCGAGGCACCAGCATCTATTTTCCCGGAAAGGTCCTTCCTATGCTCCCCAAGGCGTTGTCGAACGGGACATGCAGTCTCAAGCCTGACGAGGACAGGCTCACCGTCACGGCGGTAATTCAATTTACCAGGAGCGGCGATGTTTCAGGGACCGCCTTTCATAAATCAATCATAAGGAGCGCCGCCCGCCTCACATATAGACAGGTGGAAGACGCCATTGTCAAGAAAGACAGGAAGGCGCGGAGCGCGATAAGACCGTTGATTCCCATGCTCGCCCGCATGGCAGACCTTGCGCGACTCATCGCCGGCAGAAGAGAAGAGAAGGGGAGCCTTGACTTTGACCTTCCCGAACCGGAGGTATTGCTCGACATCGAAGGGGGCATAAAAGACATATTAAGGACGGAAAGGCTATTTTCGCACAGGATTATTGAGGAGTTCATGATTGCCGCCAATGAGGCCGTAGCGAGATTCCTGTCGGAAAGTGCAGCTCCAGCAGTATACAGAATACATGAACCGCCCGAAAAAGAGAAACTGAGAGACCTGGAGAAACTCCTTGATACCTTTGCAATTCCACACAGAGGAAACATAAAAGATATAAAGACCCTCAAGGCGGTTCTGGATACCGTAAAAGACAAGGAATACGAATTTCTCATAAACAGAGTTCTCTTAAGGTCCATGAAGCAGGCGCGATACTCCACCATTAACAAGGGGCATTTCGGGCTCGCCTCGGATTGCTACCTTCATTTTACTTCCCCTATTCGCCGATACCCTGATCTGATCTGCCACAGAGCTTTGAAGGGTGTCCTAACCGGGGGTCTGAAGTACAAAACTGAGAAAGAACTCGACCCGGCAGCCGTTCACCTCTCGGAAAGAGAGCGGATTGCCATGGATGCCGAGAGAGAACTTGAAGACAGGATCAAGGTTCTGTTCATGAAGGACAAGATAGGTGAGGAATATGAGGGTATAATTACCCACATTACCTCCTACGGCATCTTTGTCGAGCCTTTTGATGTCTTTGTCGAGGGGATTGCGCTTCTTTCCGAGCTTTATGACGACTACTACCTCTTTCAGGAGGACAAATACCGGCTAATCGGCAGGCGGACAAAAAAGGTCTACCGCATTGGCGACAGGGTAAGGATCAAGGTTGTTCTCGCTGATGTGGAAAAAAATCTGCTCCACTTCGCGTTTGTCCGCTGAGGACGGAGTATAAGTACACCATACTTTGTGCGCCTTAAACCTACATTGACAAGGCGGGACCAGATATTATGTTTGCTAAAAGCATGAATTTTGGAGAAGGACGGACCGTGATGGAACATAGGGGCGGGAGTTAGGAGAGTTTTGAAATGGGTGCTAATAAAGGCGGGAAAGAATCTTCCTCCCAGTCAGGAAAAATCTTTGATGGAGAATATTATATCGACATTTGATTGAGCGACTACTGTGGCTCGGCCCGGGAATCGCTCTTAAAAGGAGTAACAAATGGGTGTTACTGGAACAAACAGTGGCGAAGTGTTTCAATTTCCTCTCTCGTATCCCCTTAAGGTAGTAGGGAAAAATACGAATGAATTTTACGCGACTGTAAATTCTATCATCGAAAAGCATCTGGAGGCGAACGAAGAAGTCACATGTCGCACCAGGACCAGCTCCGGGGGAGAATATCTGTCCGTCACGGCTACGTTTAACGCCCGGAGCAAAACGCAGCTTGATGCCATATATCAGGAACTCAATAACCATGAACTTGTGATAATGACTCTATAGACCTTGGTGTTCCTTTTTCCCTGCGGTCTCGGACGAAAGCGGCCGCGCGCGGCCATGGGCAGTTTATTGCACTGCTATGGAACGTAAACCGCTTGGACGTAAACCGTATGCAGCTGGTGTTAGACAGACTGCCATTTTCGTAGTTTTTTTCATAGGGTACGCCATACTTTCTATTACTATCTTATGTCTCGCTCACGACGTTCATTGCGAGGCTTGTTTTTTCAGGCCGCCGCTGAGCCTGATACGTTCGTTAAGTCCGTCTCTTGTGCGGCCGATTTTATATGGTTGGGACACTGGCGAAACACTGTTTTCACTCCCTCATCTATTTGAAGTCTCTATAACATCCTTGTTTCCCGCCTCTCCAGCAATCAAATATTAGTTGCAATTGGTTACCATTTTTAATAAACTTCCAGTGATGGTGGGTATCCCTGTAGCGCGGAAACTCACTTGTAATTGGGATAGCAGCTCCATAATTTTTCCGTTACTATTGATCTCTTGATTTCACTTTTGGGATACGCGCAACCTCTGCGACTTGCATGAGGGCGGTAGCCTGCCAAAAGGCTATGTCATTACCCTGAGGGCGGGCGATGTTTCGAGCCGAGACAGACTAAGATACTTATTACCAGAAAAGCTGATGGAGACGGAATGTATACAAAGAAAGTAATTATAGGCTTGGTAATTTCTGTTTTTTCTCCATATCTCTCTTGGGGCGCGGCGGCGTCCATCATACGGAACTTGATATACCCAGATACCTGAAGAATAATATCCACTGCCAGCAGCGTTACGGTGAGTTAAGGGCGAGCTATATCAACTGGACTGACCCGGCGGGGATAGGTCACGTGATTATTCCCGTCAATACACCCGTCATTGTGGATGTGTCAAGAAGATATCCCAGGATTGAGACCCAGAATATACCTAAAAAGACAATCATTTTTGAATTAGACAAGGGAAGAATAGAGATGAGCAGTGAGCAGTACATCAATATAATTACCTCGCCCCAACCGACAGACATTGAGCGTCGCTCGGCCATAGACCGGAAAGGCATACAGGAAGGAAAGGTTTACGAGGGTATGACCAAGGAAAGAGTGAGAATTGCCTTGGGTTACCCTGCTGCCCATAAAACACCTTCCCTCGACAGCGCGGCGTGGTGGTATTGGACCAACATGGACCAACAGGTGGAAGTCCATGCTTGTAGAATTTGATGCTTCCGGTAATGTAATCAAGATAACACGATAAGACAAACAGGGAATATGGAAGATCGAAGAATTGCGCTGGTAACCGGAGGAAGCAGAGGGATAGGGGCAGCAATTGTCCACTTCCTGGCATGCGACGGCTTTGATATCTGGCTTAATTACAGGAGTGACCATGATGCGGCATTAAAGGTCGCTCGTGGAGTGGAGGAAAAAGGGAGAACATGCGTCCTGCTGCCCTTTGATGTCTCCGATCCCGAAGACGTAGAAAAACACTTAAAACCTTTGCTGGAAAAGGAGACGCCTTACGCACTAATCAATAACGCAGGATTTAAGAAGGACGCAATCCTCGCCTGGATGGCTGATTCGGAATGGAAAGATGTGGTTTCTGTGAGTCTCAATGGATTCTTTCTTGTCACCAAGCCAGTGGTAAACGGTATGCTGAGGAAAAAGAAGGGACGTATTGTGAATATCGTCTCTGCCTCGGGACAAAGCGGCATTGCGGGTCAGACGAATTATTCAGCCGCAAAAGCGGGTCTTATCGGCGCCACCAAGGCCCTTGCGGCGGAAGTGGCGAGAAAAAATGTCCTTGTAAATGCGGTTTCCCCAGGCTTCATTGAGACTGAGATGGTCAAAGATCTCCCGAAGGAAATGATCTTGCCTATGATTCCCATGGGGCGCTTCGGGACACCCGCCGAAGTAGCGGCTGTGGTCGGTTTTTTGTGTTCTGAAAAGGCATCATACATTACGGGGCAGGTCGTTTCCGTAAACGGCGGCGCGTACCGGTGAGAAGTGGAACGTCTTCAAGTAATAAACGCATTATGTTTTGACATCGACGACTTGGCTCATGGTCTTAATGTGAGGAACGGGTCCCGCCTGAAGAGCAATTACCTCGTAGAAAAAGAGACTTATTCGCTGCTAGAGTCGCTTGAAGTTATGAGGATTTCAGCGACCATGTTCGTTCCAGGATATGTGGCCGCTCGTTTCCCGCGCCTCGTGAGAGAGTTTGTCCGAAAAGGTCACGAAGTCGCTTCCCACGGATACACTCATATAGTACCTGCGCGATTGGAGCGAAAAGGCTTCCGTGAAGATGTCCTGAAGGGCAAAAAGATCTTGGAGGATATTCTTTCGGTCGAAGTAAACGTTTACAAGGCTCCGGAATGGGGTATTACCGCAAAGACCCCTTGGGCTTACGATGAGTTGATCGCGGTAGGTTATAAGGTCGACCATACTGCGCAACCAGCGCTGCTTAGATTTCTCGGGCGTCGCGACGACGACATGAAGCCGTTTATCTACAAAGATTCTTTGACCGTCATTCCGGTGACATCATGCAACCTGGCCGGGCACAGTGTGCCTTTCAGCGGAGGCTTCTTTTGTGCCTACGTTCCAGCTATCATTCAGGCAGCCCATTATCGTCGCCTGAACCGGAGAGGTATGGCTTTCAATTACTATTGTCATCCTTTCGAAATTTATCCTGCCGGGTTCAACCGCCATGCGTGGAGATATGGCTCAGTACAGGCCGCCTTCTATGGGGCGCATTTTGGTATTTACAGACACCATGTATCATATCTTGCCAAACGTTTTAAATTTGCACCGCTCAGAGCCGCATATAGCGAATATCTGCCTCATGGGAACGTTTTGACGGCCATTGGGCAGGAAGTTTCCTGAACATGTGGCTTTAGTTGTTGCTGGAATGGCGGACCTGACGCCGGTTTGTTTACATGTGGGTCAGGACAGGATACGAACGTGACGAGATTGCAGGAAGAACCTTATGTATAGAGTGGCTATAACGGGTATCGGGATCATTTCATGCCTTGGAGTGAATATAGAGGCAGTAAGTGCATCTCTTCGAGCGGGGAAATCGGGCGTCACTGTCGATGAAAAAAGAAAGGAACTGGGGTTTCGCAGCCCCATGACCGGAGCCATAAAGGATTTCAGGCCTCACGAAACACTCTCCAGGAAGCAGTTGAAGACGATGCCTGATTTTGCAGTACAGGCATATACTGCGGCGATGGATGCGATTGCCATGTCGGGCCTCTCCCTCAAGGAGATCAGAAGCGCAGAGACAGGCTTGGTGTTTGGTTGCGATTCAAGCTGTCTCGCGGCCATAGAGCAGGCGAGAATGGTACTTGAACAGGGCGATACGATGGGTATTGGTAGCGGATTCATTTTCCGTTCTATGACCTCGACGGTCACCATGAACCTCAATACGTTGCTCAAAACGAGAGGCGCCTGCTGGTCTATCAGCTCCGCATGTTCAAGCGGGGGTCACGCAGTGGGGCAGGCAGCGGATTTGATTGCCCTGGGGCGGCAGGAGCGGGTGATATGCGGGGGAGCTCAAGAAATCAACTGGGAATCTATGTGCAGTTTTGATGCAATCAATGCCTTCTCGACGAGAATTGACGCGCCCCAAGAGGCGAGCCGGCCTTTTGATAAGAGCAGAGACGGCCTTGTGCCTGGCGGCGGAGCGGCGGCGATACTGCTTGAACGGTATGACCTGGCCGAGAAAAGGGGTGCGACAATTCTAGGCGAAGTGCTCTCTTATGGATTTTCGTCCGATGGTGCCAATCTTTCTGTACCAAGCGAAGAAGGTATTTCATCCGCTATGGGAAAGGCATTGAAAAACGCCGGATTGGAACCGTCTGAGATCGACTATATCTGTGCTCATGCAACCTCGACGCCTCTGGGCGATGCAGTCGAAGCATCTTCTATCTCTACCGTGTTTGGTGACAAGAAACCTTTTGTCTCGTCCACGAAGTCGATGACAGGCCACGAGTTGTGGATGTCGGGGGCATCTCAGGTGGTCTATTCTACGGTTATGGCCAAGGACGGTTTTATCGCCCCGAATGCCAATTTCCATGAACCGGACGATAGTTCTGCGGGATTGAATATTGTCAGGACTGCCATTCCTGAGCCGCCCCGGATGGTGCTCTGCAATTCCGCCGGTTTTGGTGGAACCAACTCTTGCCTGGTCCTGAAATTTCACGCATGAAATACGATTGCGCAGTTATCGGAGCCGGTGTGTCAGGGATGACCGCAGCCCTTATCATGGCTCAGAAAGGATACAGGACCGCCCTTCTGGAAGCCTCGCATAAGACAGCCCCCACGATCAGGGGATTCAGGCGTTGTGGTCTTTTTTTTGACACAGGCTTCCATTACACCGGGGGCCTGAATGACGGAGAGCCCCTTGATGTGTTTTTTCGATTTCTTGGACTTTCCGGAAAGATTGAAACATATCCTCTGAATGAAAATGGATTCGACATCTTCCGGTGCCTCAATCCTTCCTTCGAGTTTTCCTTCCCTTCGGGATACGACCGGATCAGTGAAAGACTCAAGGGGGTATTCCCGAAGGACACCCAGGCTGTCGACGCATATCTTCAGGAAGTAAGGCGTATATATCATTCCCAGTTATACTTGGATCTTGATGTGAGCGCCGATGTGGCCGGCCTTGCCACAGCCAGTGCCGGGTTGAGTCTGAGGGAGTTCCTTGATGGAGTGACGGACAATGAGATGCTCAAATGCGTCCTGTCCATGCACTGCCTTCTCCACGGTGTCATGCCGGAAGAGGTCTCCTTCACGAGCCATGCCTGCGTCGCCGGGTCTTACTACGAATCGGCAAGAGGCATAAAAGGCGGTGGTTTGAGCCTTGCCGAAGCTTTTGATGCCCGTCTTGAGGAGACAGGGGTAGAGCTGTTTTGCGGAACCGAGGTGACGGACATCCTCCTTTCGGAGGAGCGTTCTGTGAAAGGCCTCCGTTTTTGCGATGGTCATATCCTTGAATGCGGAATATGTATTTCCACGATCCATCCGCTCCAATTCCTTAGGCTTGTTCCGCCATCGGAGTTCCGCCCGGTCTATAGAAGACGACTTGAAACCCTTGAGGACACCTGTTCAGCCGTAATAGTCTACGTGGAATCAGATGTGCCTTTAGAGAGTCTAGACAGAAGGAACATGTTGCTTTTTCCGGTGCCGTGCTTTCCTGATACGGAGCGCGATTTGCCGGTGGAGGGGAAACCGTTTTTTATTGCCAGAGCGCCTCAGGAGCATCAGGGATCGGCAAAGGAAGGATATATCATCATCTGTCCCGTGCCGAATATGGGAAGAGACAGCCGCCCTGCGGGCCTGTACTCCGACGATCCAGAAACATACCGGTCCTATAAGGAGAGTGTAAGTACGAAGATACTTGAACACATCGAATCCTCCTGTCCTGAATTTAAAGGAAAGATGACGCAAGTGGATTGTGCTACGCCTCGGACCCTGAAGAGATACACCCACAGTCCTGTTGGGAGCATATACGGGGTGAAACACGGTATCAACCAGCCAAGCCCTCTTCCTGTGACCAAAATAAAGAATCTTTTTCTCGCGGGACAGGCTGTTACGGCGCCTGGAATCCTCGGTGCGGCGGTTTCCGGTTTCCTTGCCTGCGGGAGTGTGTTGGGTCATGATAGAATCATGGAGGAATTGAAGGGATGGGCATGAGGAGAGTCGTCGTTACGGGAATGGGCGCTGTATCGCCTTTTGGACCTGGGGCAGACTGTCTTATGGACGGGCTTATGACGTCAAAGAGCGCGGTAAGAGCCGTCCCTGAACTCTCCCTTATAGGAGGCATGAGAACTGCGGTCGCGGCAACGGCAATCAACGTGGATCCCAAAGAAATTCCCAGGAAGTTCAGACGATCCATGTCAAATATGTCCATTTTTGCCACCCTGGCTTGCCGAGAGGCGTGCGAAATGGGACATATCGGAGAAGCGCAGTATTCGAGTGGTATGATGGGCCTGTCTATCGGCTCTACCGTCGGGAGTCCAACTGCTACCTATGACTTCTACAAGGATTTTATTCCGAACAATAGTATCGAGGCCACGAGAGCGACATTTTTTTTTCAGATTATGAATCATTCCTGCGCGTCCAATGTAGCCCAGGCATTGGGGATTACTGGCAGGATGTTCGCTCCTTCTTCAGCCTGTTCAACGGGCAACCAGGCAATAGGGTACGGTTTCGAAATGATCTCCTTTGGACGACAGGATATGATGCTTTGCGGAGGGGCTGACGAGTTCCATCCCCTTTCTGCCGCCACCTTTGATATCATTAATGCGGCTTCAATCAGGTATAATGATCGTCCGCATATGACCCCTCGTCCTTTTGATATGGATAGAGACGGGGTAGTCTGCGCTGAGGGTTCCGGTATCCTTCTTCTGGAATCACTGGATTCAGCCCTGCGAAGAGATGTTCCCATTCTTGCGGAGGTGATTGGATTTGCCACAGTTTCAGACCCTACCAACATAGCGGATCCCCATGCCGACTCTATAGAGGAATGTATCAGGAAAGCCCTCCTTGATGCGGGCATTGAGCCTCATGAAGTGGGCTACGTTAATGCCCATGCCACGGGCACGGTGTTGGGAGATGTTGCGGAGAGCCGGGCAATTGCAAAAGTATTTGGAAACCGGACCCCGGTAAGCAGTCTCAAAGGCCATCTCGGTCATACCATGGCGGCGTCGGGGGCGTTGGAGGCGATAGCTACAATCGAAATGATGAACCGTAATTGTCTTATCCCCACACTTAATCTGGATAATGTCGATCCTCTTTGCAAAGACTTGGCCCATATCAGACAATTGGAGGATGCAAGAATAGATACGGCAATCAAGAATAATTTCGCGCTGGGTGGCGTAAATACCTGCACGGTACTGAGGAGGTATGCACATGACCGATGAAAAAATAATAGAGATTATAAATGCCTCCCTTGCGGAGGAGTTTGAGTTGGATTCGGATAAGATGGTCCCAGAGGCCGTTCTCTACGATGACCTCGGACTTGACAGTCTCGACAAAGTTGACACGGTCATCGTACTGGAAAACACCTTCAAGATCAAAATACGCGAGCAGGAGGCTATTCGGGAGATAAAGACCCTTGGCGACATACATCGGTTTGTGATTAATAAAATCATGAATTTGAGTAATCCTCAAGACGCAGAAACCAGGAACTGAGTGTATGGACCGTGGGATGGCGAGACTGGGATTTTTTTCTATTCTCTATTCAATCCCTATGAACATCATTGTCTACCCGATGATAGTTCTTTGGACACTCCTCGGAATACTGATGCTCCCTGTTTTTTTTGGTATCTGGAAAGTTATTGCGGATTGGGATAACAGTCGTATCATGCAGTTTTTTATCTGGATTTACGGAAAGGGTTGGGTAGCCATAATGCTGCCTTTTGTGAGGTTCAGCAGGACTGGCTTCACAAGAGACCTGATCGGATCTTCCTATGTTATGGTAATAAACCATCTTTCATTCTTCGATTTTTACTGCATGGGTTATCTTCCGTTCCGTCGCATTGCAGCGGCGGTTCGTTCGTGGCCTTTCAGGATGCCATGGTATGCACCATTTATGCGTCTTGCCGGATATCTTGATGTTGAATCTTTGGGACCGGTGGGGTCAGTTTCAGTGGGCGCGGACATTCTCTCGAAGGGGGGATCCGTCCTTTTCTACCCGGAGGGGCACAGAAGCAAGGATGGAACGCTCCAGCGCTTTTTCTCTGGGGCATTCAAACTCTCCGTGGAAACAGGGGCTAAAATTCTGCCTCTTTGTCTCACTGGAACTGATGTTCTTCTTCCGCCGGGACGGTGGTGGATGCTGCCGGCGAGAGTGTGCCTTGTCGCACTTCCCCCGATAGACCCCGGGAACTTCGCCGGACCTCTCGCCCATATAGAGATGAGAAAGTATACAAGGGCAGTGATGACTGAAGCCGTTCAAGGTATGAGACAATGGTGAGCGAATTTCCCAGCCTTCCCATGGCGGCAGAGAAACTGATCCCTCAAAGGCCGCCAATGGGCGCAGTTGACCGGCTAAGCGAGTATCACGGATGTCAGGGCGTTGTGGAAGCGCATATAGACCGGGACAGTCTTTTCCTCAGAGATGATGGCTCGGTTGAACCAATGGCGCTGGTTGAGATAGTCGCCCAATCCTTCGCGGCAGTCAAGGGTTATGAGAATCTCGTACAGGGGAAGTCCGTGGGGAAGGGCTATTTGACAGAGGTTAAGCGGTTCGAATTTTACGGAGCCATTCGAGGAGGAGACGAACTATCGGTCGTCATTAACAAATTTGGAGAAACGGACGAATTTACTCTGGCTGAGGGCAAGATAATCTGTCGCGGCGAGGTGATGGCTTCCGGAAATCTCATGGTATGGGTTCCAAAGGAGGGGTAGTGATTCGTAATGCGTATCTTAGAGTCTTGTCCTTTATTTTTCTATCTTTTTTGTGCGCGGGTCTTTGTCTTGCGGCGGAAGCAATGGATGAGCAGCGGCCTAAGGATACCAGGTCTGCAGTCTTTGAACGTATCGCCGCTCAGGCGGCTGCTCTGGAGACGATCTCGAGTGATTTTATCCAAGAGCAGCATGTGTCCATGTTAAAAGAGTCTATTGTCTCCAGTGGGAGATTTGCCTACGAAAGACCTGACCGTATTTACTGGGAGGTCATCAAGCCGTCGCCTTCCGGGTTTGCGGTCATGGGGGATAAAGCCAGGCGATGGGAGGGAGACCTCGGTAAATCAGAGATGTTTGATGTACAAAAGGTGCCTGTGGTCAGAGCGATCGTAGAACAGGTTTTTGCTTGGGCCCGTGCCGATTTCCAGTGGCTGGAAAAGAGGTACAGGATCGTGGTGACCGAGAGGGATCAAACATCCCTGAAGCTGTTCCCTCTTTCCTCTCAGGAGAAGAAATTTATCTCCCATCTGAATATCGTCTTCTCGGGTGATTGGTCCCATGTGGCCGCAGTGGACATTCATGATAAGAGTGGAGATCATATACTTATCACTTTTTCCCGCACATCCTTGAACGAACCGCTCCATAAGGACCTTTTCCCGCGATAATGAGCCTGTTTTATACCATATTTTCAAGGGCTTTCGAATTTTTTTCCCGGCGAAAGATAATTCTGTACGCCATGATTGTTGCAGTCATGGGTTTGAGTGCGGTGGCCATGAGAGGTATTCGGCTCAGCGAAGACATAAAGCCGATGCTGCCGGAGGGCAGCTCGGATGCGGCAATAGATTTTAGGCTCCTGCAGCAGACCCCTTTTCTGCAGAAAGTTGTGATAAACCTGAAAGCTGGCCCTGAAATTGACCGGGACGGACTTGTCGAGGCAGCAGACCGGCTGGCCAAGGCATTAGGAGAGCCTTTTTATGACCGGGTAGTTGCCGGTCCGGACCTGGAGGATCCGGAGGAACTTTTTACTTGGTTTCTTAAAGCGAGTCCTTCGCTCATGACGGAATCGGATATGACGAGAATCGGAGAGTTCCTCAATCAAGAGACTGTTTCGTTGAAGCTCCAAGATGTGCGGGCCAAACTCCAATCCTCGGAAGGATGGATCATGAAGCCTCTGCTTCGTGGAGACCCGCTCGGGTTTTATATGATTGTTCTTGAGAAAATCAAATTCATGAACATGTTTAAAGGTATGACTCTAAAAGAGAACCATTTTATAAGCGCCGATGGGAAAAATACGCTTCTGATTGGGAAAACTTCCATCAAGTTTACGGACGCTGTAGGGTCAAAAGATCTTATTACCTACACCAAACGGATCATCAATGCCAATACCCCATCCGGTATTGCGGTCTCCTTTTTAAGTGGACATGCCTATACAACCGCGAATGCGGAGACCATAAAAGAAGACCTCTATGTAATATTGTCCTGCGCGTCCGTTACAATTCTCTGCCTTCTCTTTCTTTTTATGCGGAATTGGAGGGCGGTTTTCGTATTTCTCGTGCCCACATCAGTGGTATATATAGCAACTGCCGGCATCCTTTCCATTTATGGCAGCATTTCTGCCGTAACGATTGCCTTTGGCTCTGTACTTATGGGCATAGCTGATGACTACCCCATTTTTACCTATCTATCCCTAAGAGACATGGGTGCATACGGGGGAACGGATGTGGCGCGCATATCGCGCCCGGTGTTGTTTAGCGGGATAACTACAATGGCGACTTTCAGCGCTCTTTTCTTTTCCGAGCTTCCAGGACAAAGACAGATTGCGATGTTCTCAATCATCGGTATTACAGCCTCCTTGATCTTCTCCCTTATTATCCTGCCTCACTTTATCAGAGGATTGCCGCCTACGGGAGAGTATGCCGTTAGGCACGTGCCAATCAAGGGAGCCGCATACCGGACCGCTGTGGTCACCGTATGGGTACTCCTTATAGCGGCCTGCCTCATATGTGCAAGCCGGCTTAAGTTTAACGGCGATATGCGGGCCATAACCATGGTCCCTGCAGCAATAACCGCTATGGAAGAGGAATTGAAACAGACATGGGGAGATTTTCGCGGAATGGCGATGGTCTTCACGGAAGGAATGGGTATGGAGTCGGCTCTTGAGAATAATGACCGGTTGTTCTCCTACCTCAAGAGAAGAGTTCCTCGTGACGAATTTCTGAGCATTGCTCCTTTGCTGCCGTCTGCGCATACCCAGGAGGCTAACCGACTGCGCTGGGAGACCAAGTGGTCAAATCAAAACAGAAACATAGTGAAAAGGCTGCTCGACATGGAGGGCGATAAGGAAGGTTTCTCCTCCACCGCTTTTGATCTCTTTCTTAAGAGACTTGAAGAGAGACCCCTTGCTGTTACGGAGGACGGCCTTAGAAAAGCGGGACTGGGCGAGGCGGTAGACTCGATGATTATCCGTGACGGATCGGTTGTCCGTATCCTTACGTTCGTGCCCGACACCCCGGAAGTATCGGCCCTTTTCAAGGACAGAGCCGATACGCCGTTTGTGGCTCGTTTTGTTTCGAACCGCCAATTTAATAATACCATCAGCACAGCCATGGTCAAAAATTTTATCCAATATATTATCATGGCATCATTCGTCATAATGGTTTTTCTTGCAGCACTCTTCCGTAATCTGAAAAAAGTCTTGCTCGCGGCCGTTCCTGTCGCCACAGGTCTCATCTTTATGTTCGGTGTAATGGGATGGAGGGGCATTGAGTTCAACCTCTTCAATATTATAGCCACCATACTTGTCATAGGATTAAGTGTGGACCTCGGTATTTTTATGGTGAGCAGAATCTCCGAAGGGAATAGCCGTAACACGAACATGGCGGTGTTCCTGGGTGGGTTAACGAGCCTGGTGGGCATGGGCGCTCTTGCACTCGCGCGGCATCCGGCCATCCACTCAATCGGGGTATCGGTACTCCTGGGCATGTGCGGTGCCATACCTACAGCCCTCTTTGTCATACCGGCGTTGGGTGGTTCCAGGGGACCGCGCGAGGCGAGGGGTTCGCTCCAATAAGTACTATTCTATATTGAATAAACTGAGAACAGCCATCATATTGTCAGCAAAAGGCCCTGCAAGTGAGACAGTGCCAGGCACCTTTGTGCGGACTTTTTCCTTCGCTCCCGACTTTGTCGGTTTTGAGGGTCATTTTCCGGGCTATCCCGTATTGCCGGCCTTTATCCAGGTGATGACGGTGCTTGCTATGACCGAAGAGGTGAAAGGGCATGAGATTGATCTCATCTCTCTTGTAAAGGCCAAGTTCCGGGCCGTGGTTCTTCCCGATATAGCCGTTGAAATTCAGTATCGTGAACGTTTGGTAGCCGGAAGGAACGGTCTTGAGGCGACAATCAGAGTCCCGGAAGGCGTGGCCGCTTCATTACTCCTTACCTTTACGGACAGACGTGAAATATTGTCAGGGAAATAGAAGAAGGTTATCAAGGACCGCGGGGAATAATCGGATGGCTCAAAACATGTAGGAGATGCCCCGGGTGCGGACAGATAAGGCGATCGCCGAGTTTAACAGTTCCAAAGCCAGTTCATAAAAATGGATCTATATATCGTTTTCCATGATTTCATAAGGAGTGACTCTCGTCCATGTGGTGAATCCTGCATTCACAAGAAAGAACTTTTCCGAAAGGAACACCAAGAAGGGTGATCGGTACTTTGTGAAAGAGGAGATTGACGTGGCCAAAACAAAAGGGGATGGCTTAATTACCTAATAGTGGGCAAATTACGTCACCAAAAGAATGTACACGAAAAAATCATGGGTGAGAGGGCAGGTGTAGCAGGTACTTTTGTTCTCTGCGGCATATTCCAGCAAGAGGATTCACTCTGCGGCCGGAGACATTTTGCCCATTTCGACTTTACCTAAAGGTGAGAAGAACTGCACAGGAGTCTACCGCAGCCACCCATAATAACAAGAGGTAAAAAGATAATGCGCAGGCCATATTTCCCCTCAAAAAAAGGCGATCCTTCTCCTCTTTGCGTTACCGTTGAGAGGCGGGTCCGGTTTGAAGAGACTGATCCTCTGGGCATCGTCTGGCACGGCCGATACGCGAGTTATTTTGAGGACGCGAGAGGAGCCGCAGGAGAAAAGTACGGCATAGGGTATCTGGATCTGCACAGGAACGGAATCATCGCTCCCATCAGAATCATGCACTCAGATTACCATCATTCGCTCAAATACAACGAAACCTTTACTATTGAAGGGATTATTCACTGGACGGAGGCTGCCAGGATCAATATTGAGTATGTCATACGGAATAAAGATGGTCTCCTGACTACCACAGGATATACGGTGCAGATAATGCTGGATGCGGGAGAAAATGTGCTTCTCATTCCGCCGCCGTTTTACAGGGATTTTATGGAAAGATGGAGAGCAGGGCAGGTCGTTTGAGAGAAGTCCTGATTGCTGATGTAGGAGTGGTGACCGCAGCAGGGAATAGCCTTGACGCCACATGGAATACCATTAGGTCGGGCAAAACTGCGATCCACGAAATTGACCGTTTTCCGATAAAGACTTACAGATCTCGGATGGGAGGGGCCATCCCCGGCATCAAACCGTCCGGTGCAGGCTCTATGACCGGCCTGGTTCTCAAACGGCTCTTGGACCAGATCGAGAGAATCCCCCGTGATTCCATGATCGTGACCGCTACCACAAAAGCTGGAATTGATAATCTGGAGAAGATGAAAAGAGGCCTGCCCTTTGAGGCGTACGATATTCTCCCATACTCAATCGGAGAGAAAGTAGCAGCGAAACTAGGCGCCACGGGCTGTACATGGAATGTCAGCGCGGCATGCGCGTCGTCGACAGTTGCGGTGGCGGAAGGGGCTGCTATGGTGGCTTATGGAAAAGCGGAGTCTGTCCTTGTGTGTTGTATAGATGTACTGACGGAATTTATATTTTCCGGCTTTTCCGCCCTGCAGATTCTGTCTCCAGTTCCATGTATGCCTTTTGACAGAGGCCGGACGGGACTTTCTCCTGGGGAAGGTGCGGCATTTCTGCTCCTTATGAATCCTGACTGCGCCCGACGGGGAGATTATTCCGCCGAGTATATTGTCGTTGGTTCAGGTATCTCCAATGACGCGTTCCATATTACGGTTCCTGACATCAACGGAAGAGGATTGGTCCGTGCGGTCGAAAAGGCGATCAAGGCGGCACGAATAGGAAAGGATGAGATCGGAGGAATCAGTGCTCACGGTACGGGTACGATCCACAACGACCTCATGGAGCTGAATGCATTTCGGACTGCATTCGGAAGCGCATGCCCTCCGCTTTACTCCATTAAGGGCTGTGTGGGTCATACGTTCGGGGCCTCGGGCGGTATTGAGCTTGCAGTAGCAACGAGGGTGATTGCTGAGCAGACTATTCCTCCTACTATAGGCTGTCGGAACCCGGAACCGGGGGCTGAAGAGATTGTAAGCCTTTCTTCTCGGCCGATGCAAGGCAAATATATGCTCGTCACGAATTCAGGTTTTGGCGGAATCAATGCGGCAGTCATTCTGAAGAGGAGAATATTGCAGTGAGAGTGATGGTAAGAGGAGTCGGGTGGGTGAATGGCGCCGGCACAGGACGTGGAAGAGCGATCTCCTTTGCCACGGGCGGCAACGAGGGCCTCCCGAAGCTTTCAAGCAAGGAACTGTTCCGCAGACCCTTTCCTCGGTTCGGCAGGATGGATAGTTATTCTCGTACTGGTTTGGCTGCTATAGCTCTGGCCCTCAAAGACGCCGGTCTGGATGAGCCGGAGGGCGAGCAGAATATTGCGGTGGTAGCCTCCACCGTCTACGGAAGTCTTAGCGCCGACGCGGATTACTTCAGTACAGTTATTTCTGATGAAGGACGCCTGGCGAGTCCCAACTTTTTTGTATATGCTCTTCCCAATACTTACCTCGGAGAGGCAGCCATCTACTTCCGGCTTACGGGACCAGGCTTTGTTTGCTGTGAATCATCTGCCTCCGGCCTCCATGGCCTCCGTAGGGGCATTGATGGAATAGAGAGAGAAGAATATGAAATAGTGTTGACAGGTGTATGTGACGTAGGAACACCCCCTTCCATCGGCGGGACGAACCAAATTTCCCTTGGAGCCCTCTTTTTTGTGCTTCAAGGCGAATCCAGGACTTTACATCAACCATATGGTGCGCTGACTCAAGACGATATGGGAACGACTTTTTTCGAGAATGCGAAAGTTAACAATCTCAATGATCTTGCTGCCATATGCACGGCGAAGATCCGTATCAAGAACGAGGTAATGAGAAGTATATGAAAATGACGCTTATCTATCCGTCCTGGCCGAAACTGCAAGGACAGACGGAGTTTCATCTGCCCCCCCACGGACCCGTAGTGTTGGCTGCAGAGATCCCAGCGGACGTTGATCTTACGTTCATTGATGAGAACGTACAGAAGATTGATTTCAGCAATGACACTGATATTGTCGCCCTTTCGGTGATGCTTACCAGCCAACTTCCTAGGGCATTTGAGATATCACGCAGATTCAGAGATATGGGGATCCCGGTTATTTTTGGTGGCATTGCTGTAATGCTCCACAGTGAAGAAGTGATGAGCCATGGGGATTGTGTTTTTCTTGGAGAAGCAGAGGGCAGGATCGCCAGGATGCTTGATGATTTCAGGAGAGGCACCCTCAAGAAGGTGTATGACTACATGTGGGACTTTCCGGACATAAGCCGCGTTGGAAAGGCCAGGCGGGAGATTCTTGACCGCTCTATGTACAATTACCGCGGTATCCAGATGCTTGACCTTGTACATGCGTCGCGGGGATGCAAGTTCAACTGTTTTCCTTGCTGTACAGGATTTCTCGGCGGAAAGCAATTTCGTCCAAGGCCTATCGATATGGTAATTGAAGAAATGGACTCCATCCCGAACAACAGGCTGTTTCTTGTGGACAATTCTCTGGCCCAGGACCGTCAGTGGGCGATAGATCTGTTTACTGCTATGATACCCCTTAAGAAGAAATTTGTCTGTCATCCCATCTTGGACGATGACAGAGTCCTTAGCCTTGCAGCCGAGGCAGGTTGTTGGTACGTGTATCAGGCTGTTTTTGACACTTCAGACGTTATCCGAAACAGAATCAGGAGATTGAAAGATCACGGCATCAGCGTCGAAGGGACCATTATATTGGGGATGGACGATCAGGACGAAGACTATATCAAAAGGCTCGTTGACTTTCTTCTTGAGATAGGACTCGATATGGCGGAATTTACCATCCTTACCCCTTTCCCTCATTCTCCCATACGGGAGCGGATGGAAAAAGAGGGAAGAATACTGAGCAATAACTGGATTGATTATACGGCGGACAAGGTGGTTTTTCAGCCGAAGCTGATGACCCAGGAAAAGCTCCAGGAGATGTTCTATTATTCATGGAATACTTTTTATGCAGGAGGAGGTTACCAGCTAAAAATGGGTGAACTCTTCAAGAAGGTGATCCGCCGTGAAATGGGGGACGGGACATACAGGCGGCATGATGTCAGATTAAAACGCTCCTTTACTTCCAGAAAATCCTCCCGATGAGCCGTATATTTTTTATTTCGTCCAATACCATGACCGTTCCCTACCCGGTATATCCCCTGGGGATGGCCATGGTTGCCTCGGCACTTGATTTGGCGGGGCACAAGGTCATGCAGTTCGATTTTCTGGCCGAAGAATCGTCTTGTTACAGGCTTGATACAGCGCTAAGAACCTTCATACCGGACATTGTTGGGATCTCGTTGCGCAATATTGATACCGTAGACTCATTTACCGCGGACACAGCTTGGGCCCTGGCATCAGTGAAGGGTCTGATGGAAGTCGTGAGAAAGGCTACGGGAGCACCGGTTGTTTTAGGGGGGGCGGCTTTTTCTATTATGCCGGAAGATATTCTTGCCTATTTAGGAGCCGACCACGGGATTGTCGGAGATGGGGTGGTCTTGTTTAACTGGCTGATAGAGAAGATTGAACGGGGAGAGCAAGCGCCAGCCATCGTGAGAAACGACAGCGGATTCCATGAAGAGGAAATGTCCTTCGCGCCTCTCTGGGATAAAGAACTGGTCAGGTATTACACGAAGAAGAGCGGCGTTGTTGGACTTCAGACCAAGCGGGGCTGCCCAAACAAGTGCGTGTATTGCACATATCCGGTGATTGAGGGCTCACATTTCCGGTGCCGTGAAGCCGGGTCTGTAATAGAAGATATCTTGCAGCTTAAAACCGATCATGGGATTAGCACAATCTCGTTTACAGACTCTGTATTCAATGATACCCACGATTTCTATCTTGAAATCGCGGAGGCCCTTTTGAGTCGCGATGTCCGCATTAAATGGTCCGCTTATTTTCAGCCTGGAAGGATAACGCGTGACAATGTGGGATTGCTGAAGCGCGCGGGACTCTATGCGCTGGAGGTGGGAACGGATGCTTCGAGTGACACGACTCTAGAAGGACTCGATAAGCCGTTTTGTTTTGACGATGTGGTTCATTTCAATGAAGCCTGCGTTAACGAAGAAATGCCGTGCGTCCATTACATAATGTTCGGAGGTCCCGGAGAGACTCAGGAGACGATAGAGGAAGGGCTGCGCAACATAGCGTCGCTCGACAAGTGTGTGGTTATCGCATTCTCTGGGATAAGGGTATTTCCCGGTACCCAACTCCATGCAATATCGGTAAAGGATGGCATTATGGCCTCACAAGATACCCTTTTGAAGCCTGTGTTTTACTATTCTCCGGAAGTGGATGCCGCGCATCTGAATGAGACCTTGCGGTCTGGCTTCCGTAGAAAGAAAAACAGAATCTTTCCTCCTGAAGCGTTTCAGGCGAAGGTTCAGCTTCTCTACAGGTTCGGTGATAAAGGACCACTCTGGCATAAAATGATCTCTTTCGGATAAATTTCAAGACCATGGTTCGCGTAGACTTCGGAAAAATACTATTCGTCCACCCCCTCGGGTATGCGGCGGATGCCGCTGGTTATGATATTTCAAGGATGGCAAATATCATGCCACCTTTGGGTATTGCAAGCATCGCCGCCTATTTAAAAGAAAAGGACATTGAGGGGAAAATTGTAGACTGCAACGCCAAGCCTGACTCTGACCGCGTCATTGCAGAGTACCTGAGGGACGCCCGGCCTGCCTTTATCGGATTAAGCTGTGTCACCGCTAATTTTCTTGATGGCATACGGATTGCCCGTATGGCGAAAGGAGTTCTGCCGGAGATCAAAGTTGTCTTCGGAGGGCATCATGTATCGGCCTTAAAGGAAAAAGCGCTGGAGATGTTTCCCGTCATTGACTTTGCCGTCGTGGGGGAAGGGGAGCAGACGATGGCAGAGCTTGTCGAAAACGAAGGGGAAGGGCTGTCCCTTATCGGGGGTCTGATTTACAGAGAGAACGAAGAAGGACCCTGCTTTACCGGGTATCGCTCCCGGCTTTTAGACCTTGATACGCTTCCGTTTCCCTTGTATGAAAAATTGGACGGCTATCCGGAAAGTTACAAGCTGCCTATATTCAACTACCCGGCCACTCCCAATTCCAGCTGCACATCGAGCCGCGGTTGTCCCTATCGATGTTCCTATTGTGACCGGTCGGTCTTTCCTGCAAATTATCGATTTAATTCGGCTGAATACTTGTATGAACATCTAAGATATTTGAAGGAACGCTTCGGTATAAGGCACGTTAACCTCTATGACGATCAGTTTACTTTCCACCGCAAAAGAGTGGAAACATTTGCGCGTTTGATGGTGGATCGGCCGCTGGGGGTCACCTTCAACTGCGCCGTGCGGGCGGAACATGTCGACTCGGAAGTTCTTGGGTACATGAAAGAAGCAGGATGCTGGATGATCAGTCTCGGCATCGAAAACGGAGATGAAGAACTTCTTTCCCGGCACAGAAAAAATGCAGATCTTGACCTAGTGGCGGAGAAGATACGCCTTATCAAGAAAGCGGGGATTATAGTCAAGGGACTCATGATGATGGGATTGCCGGGCGAAACAGAGGAAAGTGTGCGGAGAAGCATGCGTTATGTGTTTTCCCTTCCAATAGACGAGATAAATGTGTCCAAATTTACTCCTTTCCCCGGTTCACAACTCTATGAGAACGTGAAAGAGTTTGGGACTTTCGATGAGGACTGGGAAAAGATGGACTGTATGCATTTTCAGTTCATTCCTAAAGGTATGACACGGGACGGAATGGAAAAGCTTTTCACCTTGTTTTATAAGAAACACATCCTGCGACCCAAAGGGCTTTGGCGATATTTTACCATGATATGGCGTTCCCCCGACAGTTGGATAAGGTTTATCCGAAATATCACCGCTTTTCTTCGATTCGCACGGACCGACAAACGACATGCGTGAAATGGCGGTATCTGCGGATTTTGACACAAGAAAGCAGGAACTGCCGGTTTATCACCCGTTCCGATCGGAGAAGGCAAGAGAAAGGTATCTGAGTCTATACGATCGAAGGGCGAGTCTTTGGCCTATCCCCTATGAATCAAAGATGGCGGATACCTCATACGGCCGTACATTCGTGCGGGTGAGCGGGCCCGATGGCGCCCTACCCCTCGTTTTGCTGCCAGGCGCGACGAGCTCGTCGCTCATGTGGGCTCCCAACATAAAGGTTTTGTCAGAGAATTTCAAGACTTATGCGGTTGACAATATTTATGATTTCGGGAGAAGCGTCTACACTAGGGCCATCCGGGACGAGGAGGACTTTGCGTACTGGCTCAACGAGTTCTTTGATGCGCTGGGTCTTGGAGCTAACATTAACCTCGTAGGTATGTCATATGGAGGTTGGATTGCGAGTCAGTATGCTCTGCGTTTTTCAAACAGACTTCATAAAATAGTGTTACTGGCTCCGGCGCGTACAGTGCTTCACTTTAGACCCTCCTTTGTGCTTCGTGTGCCTCTTGCGCTGCTTCCTTGGCGCTTCACCGTCAGGAGATTTGTATACTGGATATTTGAGGAGTTTGCGCGAAGAAGAGGAGAGGCAGATGTAATCCTTGAGAATGTGGTGGACGATATGCTTGCCGGATTTCAGTGTTTCAAACCAAAACGTTTCGTCCAGCCCACCGTACTGAAGAAGAAAGAACTGAGGAACCTCAAGGTACCCATGCTCTATATGATTGGTGAATACGATAAGCTTTACTCCGCCAGGAAAGCCGTGAGACGCCTCAATAAGATATCTGCCAGGATAAAAACAGAGATTATTCCCGATGCCGACCATGCTCTCACGATTGCCTGTGCGGAAATAGTGAATCAAAAGATACTCGACTTCCTGAGGTCGTCTTGACCATGAATCAGAAATCGCCATCACTGATGTCAGTGGAGAGTAATTATAACCTCCTGGTATTCATTGTTATTCCCGTTTACAACCATGGGGAGACTTTGAAGGATGTGGCGGTCCGTGCCCTCCAAGTGAACGACAACGTACTGGTCATTGATGACGGCAGTACGGACGGCGGTCCCGAGAGCATCGCACAGCTTCCTCTGACGCTGATCCGTCATTCTGGGAACATGGGGAAGGGTGCGGCTATTATGACCGCAATCCGTGCGGCACAGAGTATGGGGGCAACGCATATTGTAACCATAGACGCCGACGGCCAGCACAGTCCGGAGGATTTTCTCTGCTTCGCCCCTTTGATTGAGCAATATCCTGATGCGATAATAGTGGGAACACGGGCATTTGATCCAGCGAACACTCCGATGTTATCTAGATTCGGGCGCGTCTTTTCTAATTTCTGGCTGAGGGTCCAGACGGGACAGAAATTGAAGGATACCCAAAGTGGGTTTCGTGCCTACCCTCTTTCCATCCTGAAATGGCTGAGACCGAGGGCGAGCCGTTATGATTTCGAAGTGGAGATTCTTGTAAGGGCGGTATGGGCAGGAATTGAGCTAAAAGAGGTCGATATATCGGTCTATTATCCTCCTCGTTCACTTCGCGTATCCCACTTCCGCCTCTTCATGGATAATTTCCGCCTCACCGTTCTTAATACGAGACTGACCCTGAGGGCAATGCTGCCTCTGCCGCACAAGATGTTTGGAGTAACTGGGGAAGAGTTCAAAAAAGTTACGATACTGAAACCAATTAAATCCTTAAGACTGCTTCTCACAGGTAACAATTCTCCGGAAAGGCTTGCTGTCGCCGGAGGGCTTGGGGCGCTCATCGGTGTCCTCCCCCTCATTGCATGTCAAAATATCATGACGCTTTTTGCAGCCAACTATTTTCGTCTGAATAAACTGATGGCGCTCGCGGCAGCCCAAATATGCATACCTCCGCTGATTCCCGCACTCTGCATTGAAGTCGGATATTTTATACGCCACGGCAAGTTCCTTACCGAAGTCTCCCTGGAGACCATCGGTTACCAGGCCGCTGAACGGATTTTTGAATGGTTCATTGGTTCCCTCGTTCTTGGGCCTGTAATAGGAATTCTTGTCACCATAACCATTTATATAACAGCTTTGTTTCTGAAGAGAGTAAGTCGTGAATGCAACTGACGCTTCCCGGATTCATCCCGACAGTGCGCAATGGACGAGCCGCAGTATAGGCTCCCGATTCGGACATAAAGTATTCTACCTCTTCATTAGGTCCACAGGTCGGAGAGGGGCCTATTTTTTCCTTTACTTCGTGGTTCTTTTTTATGTCTTTTTTGCCCCGTCGATACGCAAAAAGGCAGACTATTATCTTCATCGGAGGTTTGAGAGAAAGCGCTTCCTTGAAAGACTTATGGATACATACCGTATATATCTCAACCTTGGCAGGGCGCTGATTGACAGGGCGATAATAGGCATTCTTGGACCGGATAAAATACATATGGAGTTCAGACAGCGGAGAGTTCTATACGATCTTGTCGGAGAGGGGCGCGGCCTGATTCTGCTTACGGCCCATGTTGGCTGCTGGCAGGCAGCAATGTCAACGCTGGAGGCTCTCCGTGTGCCCGTCCATCTTCTTTTGCATCGTGAAGAGGGCGATGTGGACCTACATTACTTTGAGCATGCCGGCGTCCGAGCTCCTTACGGGATTATTGACCCTAAGGGAAGCATGGGCGGTGTTTTGGAAATGATAAGCGTTTTGAAAAAAGGGGAGGTCCTTAGCCTGATGGGCGACAGGCTCTTAGGCAGCAGAAAAGGAGCAACAGAGGTCGATTTCCTTGGAGAAAAAGCCTTGTTTCCTTATAGCGCCTATAAAATTGCCGCTGCGATCGGGACACCCATAGGGGTCCTCTTTTCATACAAGTCCGGTCCGGCAAGCTACTCATTGGAGCTGGCTAAAGTGATACGAGTACCTAGCGACGCCGCAAAAGAAGACAGGCATTTTCGTCCATATGTCGCTGAGTTTGCAAGGGCCCTCGAATGCTATACAGCGGCCCATCCTTACCAGTTTTTTAATTTCTATGACCTGTGGGAGAGGACATAGACATAATTTAACCACAAGAGAGAGGGATGTGAGATGACCATTAAGGAACAGCTGAAAAAGATTCTTATTGAGGGGCTCAATATTGAGGATATGATGCCAGAAGAGATTGAGGATGACGCACCCCTTTTCGGGGAGGGGCTTGGCCTTGATTCTCTGGATGCAGTTGAACTGGTTGTCTTACTGGAAAAACATTTTGGAGTGGAAGTGAAAGACCTGGAGGAGGGAAGGGAGGCTTTCCAGACTATCAATACCATGGTTGATTTCATCAAGGAAAGGAGCAACCGATGAACGAGCTGGCCTCTGTCCCGATCACAGGGGTGGGCTGTCTGTGCGGCGCTGGAGGGGTATTAAGAGAGTGCTTGAATTCCCTATTTGAGGGCAGACGCAGCCCGAAGCCTCCAAAGAGGTTCACCGGCACTCATTCCATTCCCTATCCTGTATTTGAGGTTCCAGACGCGGCAGTTCCCGGCAGTATGAAAGATGCTTCCCATATATCATTTACCGGCAAATTTGCCATTACGGCCGCCCAAGAGGCATTGAGTGATGCATGGCTTGACCAGAAGGCCCTTGAGGGGAAGAAAGTTGGAGTCTGCGTAGGTACAACCGTAGGCAGTGCGATGAATAACGAGCTCTTCTACAGCGAATACCTCAGGACAGGGACGGCGGACATGAAGCCCATAGTGCGCTTTTTGAGGAGCAATCCCGCCCAGCTGATCGCCTTGAAATTCGGTCTCACAGGGCCATGTCAGACGGTGGTGAATGCCTGTTCATCAGGCACTGACGCTGTGGGAATAGGCGCATCATGGATCCAGTCGGGGTTATGTGATGTGGTAGTTGCCGGAGGGGCCGACGAGCTTTGCCACGTGACATACAACGGATTTATTTCTCTTCTCATCACGGACGAGTCAGCGTGCAAGCCTTTCGACCGAGAGAGAAAGGGACTCAATCTCGGAGAAGGTGCGGCAATGCTTGTTTTGGAATCAGAACATTTTTGCCGGGAAAGAAAGAAGACCCCACGGGCACGTTTTCTTGGCTACGCATCCGCAAGCGATGCCTACCACCTTACCGCCCCTCACCCTGAGGGAGACGGGCTCAGGCGGGCGATTATGGGTGCGCTACGATTTTCCAAAAAGGACATCCGTCATATCGCCTTCGTCAATGCTCATGGGACCGCCACACCGGATAATGACAAGGTTGAAGGCGGGGTGCTCCGTGAATTGCTTCCAGGGATCCCGTTTTTCTCCACAAAAGGCTATACAGGACATACATTGGGGGCGGCAGGTGCGATAGAGGCTGCCTTTACGGTGGCATGCCTCGAACTGGGCATCATACCAGGCAATGCGGGTTTCGCAAATCCCGACCCTGAAATTGATGTGTCGCCTACGACAGTCACGACACGGATCACGGGCAGTGCGGCCATTTCGCAATCCCTCGCATTTGGAGGCAGTAATGGTGTTCTCGTATTAGGCAAAACGGAGGATTAACCATGAAAATCTGCATTGAGGGGATCGGTATCGTCGGGGGATTTGGTGCAGGTATCAAAGAATTCTCGAAAGCGCTCGCCACGGGAGGCAACCATGTACAGTCCGTTCCTCTCAGGGTCGGCGAAAACGTAACCGAAATACCCGCGTTTCTTGCGGACACTTCACATCTTAATGACTTTATCCCGAAAAAAGCATTAAGAAGGATAGATCATTACGCTAAGATGGCCTTACTGGGTTCTTATCTTGCCCTTCAAGACGCCTCCATGATGGACATTGATCCTAAACTAGGTATTGTTGTTGCTAGCGGATACGGCGCAAGCGCCACCACGTTCGCCTTCCTTGACTCGTTTATTACAAGCAACGATACTTTTTCCTCTCCGACCCATTTTTCAAATTCCGTTCATAATACTGCCGCTGCGCAAATTTCAATACTCCTAGGTACGATTGGGCCTTGTCTCACAGTAAGCCAATTTGAAATGTCGGTTCCTTCAGCACTTATAACCGCCATTAACTGGCTAAAAGAAGGAAGGGTGGAGAAAGTGCTTTTCGGGGCCGTGGATGAGTACTGCGATGTACTGGGATACTGCTACCATCGATTCTTTGGACTCAACCAGGCGATAGAGCCTTTTCTCTTCGACAGACAGACTGCCATTCCTGGCGAAGGGTCCGCTTTTTTTCTGCTCTCTATGAAAGAGCCCTCCGGTAAAACATACGGACATATTACGTCTGTCGCGGCAGAATACCGCGACGGTCCGGGACTTCCTCTACCCCATAAGACGTTATTTATCCTCGGGGCTGATGGTCATGGAAAATATGGCCGATATTATGAACAATGCGTTACAAGTGAAATGAACATCACTTCTTACACATCCCTGTTCGGAAGTTTCCCGACAAATACTGCCTTTGACATGGCGGTGGCGTGCCTGTCTTTGAAAGGAAATAAGGTGTATAGTCCTCCTTCCTGGATTATCCGTCCGGCCGAACTTACCATTCCTGACGGAACCGATGCTCTTGACGCCTCCGAAATCTGCTGTTTTAAAATGGGAAATCATGGAGAATCAGGGGTGATAACATTAAAAAAGGATTGAAAAATCATGGCCCGAGCGGTTGCCTTAGAGCGCTTGTCAGTCTTTATTTTTTACTCTCCGCACTGTTTTGCTGTGTGCAAGGTTGGGCCGGGGATATCTCTCACGGAGAAGCCGACCGTTACGGGATGGGGGTGACTGTAGGGAATAGCTATACCCCCCAAAACGACATATCATTTATGGCGCTCTCTGGATTTACTCTCTTTGACTATGGCAAAGTGTGGCGAAGGAAGGCTCCTGAAGCTTTACGCTTCAAGCTGGAGGCTGGCTTGGGATCAACCACAAGGCCGGAAAAGAAACTCATTACTTCAGCAAATATGTTCGCTCTTTACTATATCAGGAACTTTGGGCTGGGGTCATTTCGTCCTTATGTCGAAGGGGGGATAGGGGCGATTTATACCGACTTTCAGGTTGATGGCCAGGGATCGCGGGTTAATTTCAATCCTCAAATAGGGGTAGGCGCTGAGTTCAATGTTGATCCTGATACCACACTGTTCCTTGCTTTGAGGCTTCATCACATCTCGAACGGCGGACTTAACAAGGACAACACGGGCATAAACTCGGTCACCTTGACTTTAGGCCGTTTTTTTGGGATGGACTGAGGTGGGCTGGTGACGGGATGGGATGAATGCCTTATTTTCCCTTGTTATAATGCTAGCTGTTTTTTTACCTCACTATAGCAATGCGCAGGATCCATATATTTGAGATTGCGGACAAGAAATGGTGTCCCCGGTCCATTCGTGGGGTTGTTACAGATTATATACAGTTCGGCACAATGAAATGGGGTGTGGATGTGACAATTGCATCTGTCCTGGGACGCAAGCTTGAGCGCCTCGGGGTGCAGGAGGTGGTTGATCTCTGTTCCGGAAGCGGAGGACCGTGGATTCGTTTGTTTGAGATTCTCAACACGACATGGCCCTTCTCCCGGGTATGCCTCACGGACAAATTTCCCAATATACCGGCCCTCAATTACGTGCGTCAAGCTTCGCAGGGCAGGATCAGTTTTTCCCCGGAATCCGTCAACGCCGCATGTGTTCCCGGTACCCTTGTCGGCTTCCGGACTATTTTTGCCGCCTTTCATCATTTCACACCGAGAGAAGCTCGCGATATCCTCAATGACGCTGTCAATTGTCGGCAAGGGATCGGCGTCTTCGAGATAACGCAGCGATCGCCCCGGGCAATTCTCAGTTTTACCGTCGTTTCGATTCTAATGCCTCTTTTTATTCCTTTTATCCGGCCATTACGGTGGTCAGGCTGGCGTGGACGTATATGGTCCCTGTGGCCCCCCCCCTGGTACTGTTGTTCGATTCGCTGGTGTCGTGTCTGAGAACCTATTCTGTGGCGGAACTTGAGAATATGACGAAAGACATTGGCAAAAAGACGTATATCTGGGAAATTGGGGAAATTAAATCCCCAGGCTCACCGATCGCCGTAACGTATCTGCTGGGATATCCAAGTGAAAACTGACTCAATCGAGAGACATTTCCGTCCAGGCCGGGAACTCTGAAGACAATATGCCCGGCGCAGAGTGATTTTGTATTCCCGGGAAATACAAGGGAGGTTGATAAGTATAGTTTTTCGTAATTTCATTCTAACCACAGTTTTCTTCGTGCCCGCCGTTCTTACCCTCCCTGGACGCCAGGTTATTACACATATCTCAAGTGTATGTCTCGTGGCTGGCCGTAAAGGAGATGACAAAACACTTTAGTATTAGTCTCGCTGATGACTGTGGGCTCATATGGGCGGCTATGTGGACAAAGAGAACAGTATCTGCTACCGCAGAAACCGTCTATCGTGTGGCTTCAATCTTGAAACTGTTTACCGCTACCGCAGTCATGTGGCTTGCAGAGAAAGGACAAATCAACATTGATGAGCCTATTTAGAGTTACATACCGGAATTTTCCATTAAGACCCGTTTTCCGGAAAACGGGAAAATTACGCCCGGAACATCATGACCCGCCATTCAGGTCTGCCTTCCAACTTCGCATAAGAGCATTATTTCAAAAGAACCCGAGTTCTTCAGCAAACTGACAGATCTCATCAGAGAAGAGCATGCGGCGTATTCACCCGATTTTGTTTATTCCTATTCCAATCTTGCCATGACTCTTCTTGGCAGTGTTGTTGAGAGAGTAAGCGGAAAGAACTTTGATTCCTATATGGGCGAGTCTTCGTTTAGTATCCTCGGAATGGTTTGGTCTTCCTATTCTCCGAAAGCCGGGATGACGATGGCTTACGTGGGTTACCGAAACAGCAAAAAGGCCAGCAGTCTTGGTATCCGTGATTTGCCCTCCAACGGCATGTTGTCGAGCGTCGTCGATCTTGGCAAGTTTACGACCATGGGTCCTGTCGGGTTGGAAATCGGATGGCCGACAGTTTCTTAAGCCGGAAACGCTGGCCGAAATGCTGTGTTCCCAAAACTCCAACGTGCCGCTGGATCTGGATATCAGGATTGGCCTCGGGTGGGTGCTCCACAGTCTGGGAAATACCAGGTTCAATAATACCGGACTGGTAGCCCACCACGGAGCAGGACTGTTTTCCTTTAATGGGTACTTTTTGTGTTTCCAGCATCAAGGCTTAGCATGGTGGTGCTTTTCATTGGGTTTCTTCCGGGCCAGCGGTTGACAATGTGCGATTGAGGTGTCAATGCTTGCTCTGGAAAGTAAGACGGGTGCGAAACAGCCGGAACGGGCAAGTTTCCATGAAAGCGATGAACCCTTGTCCGCAGAGGAGATAGAAACCTATGTTGGCCATTATGCCACCCTTATCGGTCTTGTCAGAGTCACGGGAGAATAGGGAAAGCTTGAGGCGGATGTGTTGGAATCGGCTTGATCTCTTGCCTCGCATCAACAGAATGATGGCCTTGAAATACAGACTCTTGGGAGTTCTTTCGTCAGTCTTGGTGAGCTAGATCACGTGGGACTGTCAAGAATAAGTGCTGCAGGGCGTGAAATCTTGCTTGTCCGCTCCCAAACCTAGATATGATTTTCGGAGAAAAGATTACACTGCCGCAGATTTCAGAGAAATGGCTGAAACGCATAGGGGTGTATGAGATTGCAAATGCCGGCGATATCCTCTATTTTGAAAATGTACAGGTCGGGCGAGCGACGGTATACTTCACCTACTGTTGCTAAAGGAGCCTTGAAGTTCTCTAATATGTCCCGTATCGGAAAATGAGGCGGTGTTCCTCGGACTTGGCGTGGGTATGGGGGAACAGTTCGCGCAATAAACATTAATGGTAAAGAGGAGCTGAAATACTAAGGATATCGGTTGAGGAAGATAGAGACTAAAAGATCACGGTGTTTCAGTCTCTCCGCCAGGAGAGTGTGGCAAGGAAACTTTTGCGGGCCGCAAGATCAGACCGCATGATTGACGGAGGTGTGTGTCGGTAAATGGAAAAGAAAGATGTGTCTCAGGATAAAGGGATATACGGCCAATGGCACGGCATCTCTTATGCGGTTAATGAGAACGGCGATTACGAATTAACGTCCACCGCCGGATGGGAACCGGCTAATGTGGCGAACCGCCAGGTGTGGAACCTCGTGCAGCATGAGATTGAGGATGTTCTGAACAGAGTAAAGAACAATGAACTCAGTCCCATCGCCTATCACACAGTACGATGTCTCATGGATGTGAAAATTCTCTCCCGATATATCGGCTTCTCGCGCTTCACAGTGAGGCGGCATTTCAAGCCCCACATTTTCAAACGTCTTGACCCTGCCATTCTTGAACGTTACGCCCGGATTTTTGGCATAACAGTCGAGCAACTTCAGGAAGCACCGAAATGATCAACATACTGGAAAAAGATTTCATCCACCGTCAGTCAGCTCATTGTGAGAGCGGCTCTACGGCAAATCTTCTTTTTAATCACGGCATCAACATCTCCGAAGCGCTTGCATTTGGCATTGGGGGTGGACTTTTTTTTGGCTACTTCCCTTTTGTGAAGGTCCAAGGTTTTCCCCTTGTCACGTTCCGTAACGCACCGGGGAGAATAATGAAAGGCACTACGAGGAGGCTCGGGATTAAAATAGAAAGCGCCCGGTTTAAAAACCCTGAAAAAGCCATGGACGCGCTGGATGCCATGCTTGAGAAAGGCACACCAGTAGGTCTGCAGGCTGGAGTCTACTGGCTTCCTTATTTTCCCGATCCTTTGAGGTTTCACTTTAATGCTCATACCCTCGTGGCAGTCCGGCAAAAAGACAACGGCTACCTCATCAGTGACCCCGTCTTTGACGAACCGGTTGTCTGTTCCAAGGAAGATTTAAAGAAGGCCCGATTCGCGGAAGGTGTTCTTGCGCCGAAAGGCAAAATGTACCACATCTCATCAATTCCGGATCGTTTTGATCTTTCAGGAGCAGCGAGGAAAGGCATGAAAGAAACCTGCCGGATGATGATCAGAACACCGATTCCCCACATCGGGGTGAGAGGGATACGGCTTCTCGCAAAGAGGATGAAGAGGTGGCCAAAAAAATATGGAAGTCGGAAAGCAAAACTCCATCTCGGTCATGTAATAAGGATGCAAGAAGAGATCGGCACCGGAGGCGGGGGATTTAGGCTCATGTATGCTGCGTTCCTTCAGGAGTCGGCCACTATCCTTCAAGAAAACAGACTGCGTGATATTTCGGCGAGAATGACGGAGACGGGCGATAGGTGGAGGGAATTTGCCATGTATGGTGCCAGAATATGCAAGGATAGATCGGCCGACGGTGACGACTATGACCTCCTGAGCGACATTCTTTTTGATTGCGCGGACAGGGAGTCAGCAATATATGGAGATCTGCTGAAATTGGTGAAGTGACGGTGAGAGGAGTGTGCATGGGGGACATTCTAGGTGTTCATAATCTCTCAAAGGTTTACCCAAGGGCGTCGCGGCCTGCGTTAAACGGAGTAAACCTCACCATTGGCGAAGGATCGATTTTCGGTCTCCTTGGACCGAATGGAGCTGGAAAGACCACCGCAATATCAATTATGAGCACGTTACTCCAACCGACGGTCGGTACGGTTACCATATGCGGAATAGATACGGTCAAGTATCCAGGACAGGTAAGAAGTCTTATTGGTTGCGTCCCCCAGGAAATAGCACTTTATCAAAACCTGACCGGGCGTGAAAACCTTAGATTTTTCGGTCGCATGTATGGGCTAAGAGGCAAAATACTTGAGGCGAGGGTTTCTGAATCTATCGATTTCGTCGGCCTTAATGAAAGCGCGGACCAGCGTGTCTTTACCTATTCAGGAGGAATGAAACGGCGAGCAAATCTGGCAGTTGGTATTCTCCACGGTCCTAAGTTGCTGTTCCTTGATGAACCGACGGTGGGGATTGATCCCCAGTCCCGTAGCCTGATCCTCGAAAGACTGGCCCGACTGAAGGATCGGATGACAATGGTTTATACCACACATTATATGGAAGAAGCGGAACTGCTTTGTTCATACGTGGCGGTTATTGATGCAGGAAGCATAATAGCGGAGGGTCCACCGGCCGAGCTTATCAGCCGGTATCCAGGATGCCTCAACTTAGAGGCGCTCTTTATCCGCCTCACGGGAAAACAGCTGAGGGACTGATTGAAATTACCTGCCTCTGTAATAAAGGAACTTACCCTGTTATACAGAGACCTTGCGGGTCTTCTCGTCCTCTTTGTTATGCCGGTAGTTCTCGTCGTTGTAGTGACCCTTGTGCAGGAGAATGTATCGAAGTTGATGGGGGAAGACAAAACGGCAGTTCTCTTTGTAGATATGGACGGCCAATCCGTAGGCCCAATGATTGAGGAATCTTTGCGGAAGTCAGCCTCCGTGAAGATGGTCACGGAAATCAACGGCAGGAAAGCTGATGTAGATACCGCGAAAATGGCGGTAGCCAAAGGGGATTTTCAGATGTCCATCATCGTTCCTTATGGTATTACCGAAGTCTTCAGGAAAACTGCGAAACAAAGAGCGAAAAACTCCTTTTCCATCAAAGACGGGAGGACCAAGAAAGCCGTCGGCGTGGTTGCTGAGGAGTCGACGCATCTGCTGGTCTATTTCGACCCCACCCTGAAAGAATTATACCGGTCCGGCATGGTCAACGCTTTGCAAAAAATGCTCCTTGCTCTCGAGACCGAGGAGAGGATAAAAGGTTTGTCGGATCTTCTTCCGAAAGAGATGGAGATGATTTCCAAAAAAGCTATGGGTAACGCTTGGTCTGAAGAATTCAGAAATGCAATTCCCAGCGTTCGTCTGGACTGGGACAATAGACCAATTATAAATGTGGAGGAAAAAACAGCTATGTACGGGGACACGGCAAAAGCCCCTACCACGGTCCAACAGAACGTGCCCGCATGGACGCTCTTTGGTATGTTTTTTGTGGTCGTTCCACTCGGAGCATCGTTGATAAGAGAAAGGCAAGACGGGGTGATGGCCAGGCTTCTTACCATGCCCATATCGTACATAACAATAATATCAGGGAAGGTAATCGCATACACCCTTATCTGCATGATCCAGTTTGGGTTGATCCTGGCAGTGGGCAAGATGTTGCTCCCGCTCCTTGGAACTCCTGCGCTGGACATGGGATCGTCGCCGGAGTCACTTATGCTCATTGCGCTGGCTTCCGGCCTTGCGGCCGCCGGGTATGGCATTCTATTGGGTACGGTAGCTCGAACATACGAACAGGCCTCGACTCTTGGTGCGGTATCCGTGGTTATCGCCGCGGCCCTTGGAGGAGTTATGGTTCCGTCCTATGTGATGCCTCATATAATGCAAAAGATAGGCATGTTTTCCCCTCTTTCATGGGGGCTCAATGCATTTTTGACTATCTTCGTACGCGGAGGCGGTATAAAGTCGATATTTCCCGAGATAGGATCAATGTTCTTATTCTTTGTCTTGACAATATGCATCTCATGGTTTTACATGTTCCAGCGGGGAAGATTCCGTGCCCATTAATGACAAGGTGAAAGAGAATGGAAATACTCGAAAAGGATGGACTAGAAAAGGAATTACTTGAACTGATCGTCAATGTGTGCAACATTACCGACCCGATCTCGGAGGACTTTTCTCTGGATGATCAGCTTATAGGCCAGGATTCTCCGCTGGGGCTTGATTCTCTTGATGCGGTTGAGATCGTAGTGGCCGTAGAGAAGCAATACAATGTCCGTATCGGCTCCCAGGAGACCACACGCAAGATCGTTAGATCATTGAGAACCTTGGCGGATTACGTGAGAAGCCAGAATGAGGGCTACACGGCAGTGAGTGCCATGTAGCACATTGAGAACCTCCCGCTCTCAGGGATGAAACAAAGGATTTTTTGTCCTTTTTTTATCTTGTGCGAATGGAAAAGTTCTTCCATGATGATATAAATTGAGGCAGCCCCCGTGTTTCCCTTGTAAGAGAGATTGGAAAACCAGCGTTCGAGGGGAATCTCGAAGTTCATGTTTTTCATATGCTCGTAGAATTTCATCTTGAAATACTCTGAAGAGTAGTGAGGCAGGAACCAGTCGACCTCAGAGGCTACGAGATTATGTTTCTCCATGACGCGGGGCAATGTCCTTTCCACCGCAACCTTTAGGGCTTCCCGGTTCAGAAGCTTTACGTCCTGTTTAATGAGGAATGCTCCTTCGGCCAAGGCGTCATGTAACGTGGAAAAATCGCGCCAGCCGGTCATTGTACCGTCGACGCTTTTTTTTGCCCCAGAGTACATACATGTCTCAAGCTCTCCTGCATAAGAAATATGCTCAATCCAGTCTATTCTTAGAGCTGGCTTGTCTACGGCACGATGGGTTGCGAGGAATATGGCTCCGGCCCCGTCGGAAAGCATCCACCTCAGAAATGCGGTATCAAAGGGGATCAGCTTATCTCTCCTCATAAATGCCTGCTTCTTTTGTGCTACTCCCTCAAAAAAACGTGCCCTTGTGTAAGTCGATGCCACATCGGACCCTGTCGCCACCGCATTCTTCGTTAGGCCCAGTGCTACATTCATATATGCGTATTTCAGGGCGGTCACCCCTGACAGGCAAATGCCGGAGGTTGTGACAACTTCGCAGGGTTGGCTCTTAAGTTCGCCGTGGACCATCAATCCGTGGCCGGGCATCAGTTGGTCGGGAGTTGAAGTGCCACAGCAGAGGCATTCTATGTCACGCAGGGAGAACCCGTCGTAAGGCATGAGGCGTCGGACCGCTTCCGCAGTGAGTTGCGCGTTTGTGTGGGTTGTGGCGCCTGTGGCCCGATCTATGGCGTAGTATCTTTTTTGGATATTATTGCTTGCCAAAATAATCTGTTTTATCTTGGACGGCATATTGTTCAGTACGCCCAGCACGCTGTCAATTTCGTCGTTTGATACGGGGTTATTGGGAAGGAAAGCTGCTATGTCGGTAATATATACATCCATAGGCGTGAGCACCTCGTTATAGTTTCGCTCCTGCGTGCCCCGATCTCATAAGGTCCGCATAATTTTCATAAAACGCCTTTTCTTCCATTCTTGTGGGAAGTACTGCATTTGTGAGGGTGTAAAAGTCAAGGTCATGAACCGTGATTTTCTCTTTCAAAGACTCATAGAGGGCGGTTCCGGGTAGTGGCGTGAGGACAGAAAACATTGGAAGATCAACAGGATTTTTCTGCAAATAGTCTCGCATTGCCTGAAACTGCGCTTCATCCCAGTCGGGAGATATTATGAAATCCCCCACAATGGTAATGCCTATGTCATGGAGAATCCGTATTGCTTCGGAGTTTATCGCGGATGAGCTTTCTTTCTTCATCTCCCCAAGTTTTCCGTCATCAATCTCCTCGAAACCGACAATAACCGATCGGAGTCCAGCTTTCTTCCATTCCGTGAATAGATCTGCGTGGCGAACCACAGTGTCGGAGCGCGCATCGGCTACGAAGTTTTTCCTCAAGCCTGACTCCAATATCCGCTGGCACAATTCAAAGGCATGGGACGGGTTTCCAAAGGTATTGGCATCGACGAGACGGATCACGGGAATATCCCCTAGCATCTCTATGTCGCGTACTACTGTTTCTGGAGTGTTGACGAGATAGCGACCTCCGGTTGTCTTCTCAATACAGCAGAAGGAACATCTGTGAGGGCAGCCGGATGCGGCCGTAACAGCTCCTAATGCGAACCCCAAGCCGGGAAGTATATAATGATCTCGATAACGGCCTACCAAGTCGTAGCGAGGAGGTTTTTTTTCAACCAGGTCGTCATGTGTATACGTTCTGGAATTGAAAGACAACGGATTGCCTGGTCTGGTCTTGGCAACACCGGGAATCATCTCTGTGTTGCCTCCCGACTCAATGGCCGTGACTAATTCCATGAAACTCAGTTTCCCGAGCCCTGCTACGATATAATCTACAGAAGCCTTGTTGAAGAAGCTGGGGTCGTTGCTTGCATGTACACCTCCGACCACGACGGTTGCCTGCACCGTCTCTTTTGCGGCGGACGCAAGAGCAAGCATTGTGTTTGCTTCACAGGTTACCCCAGTAATTCCGACGACATGAGGGTTCGAATCGGAGAGTGCGTCGAGGAAGGTGTCTGTCTCTGTCTTGAGGTCGATTATCTTCACTTCGTGACCATCAAGGTTACCGGCAAGGGCTTCCAAGGAAAGCGGTTCTCCGCGAAAGATCAATTTCAGGGAGTTAATTCCGTACTGCTCCTCTGGAATGCTGCGCCCGCAATTCGGAGGATTAACAAGAAGGATTTTCATTCAGCGTCAATTAAAAGGATCGGAATTCTCCCGTTCTGATGTTGCCGGAAAGGCATTCTTTCCGGAAAATAAACTTACGGCTAACCATAATATATCTAATCACTTTGAGTCAAGGAAATTCATGGGCCGCATGGCTTCTCGGAATATGTTGCGTTTTTCGTATCAAATTAGAAAGCGAAAAGGAACGCTTAACACATTGTAAAATATGATCTATAATACTCTTATGGAAAAGAGTATCGGATGAAATGGAGAAGATGGGGAATTCGAAGCGAGGAGATATGTATGAGGAAATTTATCCTTTTTTGGTGCATGGCCATCCTGCTGTTGGATACTGGATGGGTTGTTGCGCTTGACGCCTCTGATGAGAACCCTGAAAAGGGAACACTGAAAGTAGTGATAACGGGCATGCAAAATGAAAAAGGTGATGTCATAGTTGCCCTCTTCAGTTCAAAGGAGAGTTTCGAAGGAAATGGACCAGAATTCCAATCGGTAAGAGTGGAAATAAGCGGAAAAAGATCCGAATGCGAGTTCAGCAATATCCCCTTCGGCGTATATGCGGTGAAGGTCTTTCACGATGAGAATGGCAATGGGAAGCTTGACAAGAATGCCATGGGGCAACCCCGGGAGCGGTATGGGTTTTCTAACAATGTGAGGAACCTATTCGGTCCTGCCGGGTACAGTGAGGCCAAATTTTCTTTCGAAAAAGTGGATATGGTTATTGGCATTACCTTGAAATGAAAAAATGCGGAGTGATTAAAGGCGTAGTGTGGAATGACAGAAAAGAAGGAAGACAAAAGACTTAAGTTGGGTAGCCTGGAAAGAGGATTCCGCATGAGAGAACTGACAACTGCCGAAGGCATTGCCAAATCGGTGATTCCTCACCATATGGCTCAAGAATTACTTACCGAACCGGTTAAGACAGTGCGTACTATGACGTATTCTGGCCCAGAATGCGTGAAGTATGTCCGACTTATAAAACCTCTTCCTCCTCTTTGAACAAAATTAAGCTATCCTTCTCCCTGAAAGATCAAAGCAAGGACATCACACATTTTATAGAACTTAGCGAGACAATCTTCAGCGATAACAATGAGTCTTCTTCTTCTAAAAATGAGCTTTACACTGCAACAAGATTTACCATTGAGCAGACAACGGAACTGATCGAAAACAGCCTGCTCTCTTGGATGACACCGATTCAACCAGTATGATATTATGGTCGGAAAATTTTATACCCACGGTCTATCGAGAGGACTTATACCTACCGACCTTGCATTTTATGCGGAGTCTGCGAAGAAGATCGTAGATAAAGAGATGGCGTTAAGACATTAAGTGACCGCTCACCTGTCCGAAAATGAGGATACCAGAGCCATGCAGTTGGCACGTACCGTGCGTGCTCCGGAACTATATGTTGGACCGATCTTTTCGACAGGAGGGGGCCAGCTCGTATAAGGATCCGAAAAAAGAGGAGACCACAACGTGATCTGTTTACTCATGATCGTATCTCCGGTTATTGTCGCATGTATATTACCGCTAACAGCAGACGACCATAATGAAATCTGGAGAAGCTGTTGGCGGTGGACGGGGTTGTACTGATGTCCCGTCTATCTCAGCCATGAGACAGTACAAATGAAAACCTTCATAGACCGTTCATGTGGCTTGGACACAGACTTTGTAAAACACGGAAACCTGGCCTTGTTTTAAGTGTTTAGGTGGGGGAGGAGAGAAAGGCTTTTAGCCACTTAAAGCTCAATACCTGGAGCGGATACTTAGTGTTTACAAGGCGTTTTTCATAGAGATCCGGACGGCCATGGCCACTAGTCCCGGAGGTTTTCTCGGTAAAGACCTGCTGGAGGTGAGGGCAAAAGACATTACTCATGACCTGAAACAGACAATAAAGGAGAAAAGACAATATCCACTAGGGATGAGGATCTCTCATAATTATTTCTTTATGAGGGATCTTGTCACCAGGAAGAAAGATTTTATGGAAGATAACCATCTGTATTGGCAGGTAAAGGATTTCCAGGGCAATATAGCCCTTCTTCTAAAGTTGGAAGAGTTATACTCTACATAGAGAGGGACAGTGCGGGATAGGGACCGCCGCCGGAGACTTGACAGCCTTCTCGACCTTCCTTATAATAGGCACCGAACTATCATGACCGAACGAGAGATATTAGAGGCACGGCATGAGCTCCTACGGGCTGTCCGGGAATTCTTCTATGAGCGTGATTACCTGGAGGTGGAAACGCCTTCCATCATGAAGACTGTACCCCCTGATCCTTATATTGACCCCATTAAAGTGCTCGTGGGTGAAAAAGGGCCATTCTACCTGCATACATCACCAGAAGTGCATATGAAGCGGCTCCTGCAATACGGGCATAATCGTGTTTTTCAAGTCTGCAGGGCCTACAGAGTAGAGGAACTGACGGAGCTCCACAATGTGGAATTTACCATGCTTGAGTGGTATCGGGAGGGTAACTATGAGGATGTCATGGGAGAAGTCCAAGATCTTGTATATTTCGTGGCAGGCAAACTGCGCTCCGAAGGGGTGAAACGCTTCGCAGCGCCGTACCGGGTATTCGAGATAGACCGCCTCTTTCTGGAGACGACGGGCATTGATCCTCTTCCTCTTAATAGGGGTGACTTTTTTCTTGCCATGCAAAGAGCAGGTTTTAAGGGTCTCGACGAAAAAGACGGATGGAACGACCTCTTTTTCAAGCTCCTGGTTCAGGAGGTCGAGGGTCGAGTAAAAGAGAAAAAACCTTATTTCATAAAAGACTGGCCCAAGTCTATATCTACTATGGCAAAAAGGAAAGACTCAAAGAAAGCCGAAAGATTTGAATTTTACATCGACGGAGTTGAGATTGGAAATGGCTATTCTGAACTTCTGGAACCAGAGGAGCAGAGAGCTAGGTTCATGAAGGACAATAGGGATCGTGTTCGGCTCGGCAAAGAAACGTTTCTCCCGGATGAACCGTTCCTTGCTGCCCTTGAGTGCCTTAAGGGACCTTACGCGGGGGTTGCCGTTGGCATGGACCGTCTGCTCATGAAGATCATGGGGCTTGAACGAATCGACGAGGTTATCGTACACCGTTTTACAGCATGATTTTGTAAAAGAGAATCCCGATGTGCTTTCTTGAGACCACTTGCCGTAATGGTCATATTCGAAGTGTCGGGCGACAGGCGCAGGAAATTGTTTTGGCCCTGAACTGAAGCCTGTGTGATGGGAGGCCGACAGATCTATAAACTTCTGACAAAGGATTTCCGATCTTTTTATGTGATAGACGCTTGCGATAAGAGGTGGTTTTTCTGCAGTCATATTTTTCTATATATTTCGTGGGCGTAACGAGCGTTGTCGTATATATCCCTGCTTCCTGACTCAAGAGAATAGAACTTTTGCTTTCACGCCAAGCCGTACGAGGAATCTTGCAATGGCTTCCGCCTCGGACTCATGCCCCAGAATAGTCGCCTCCAAATTATTGGTCTCCGAAAAAACAGATATAACTGTAGTGCAGTCATTGTCCTCAAAAAGGTATTCCATTTAGGAACTCCGCTCCCGTCAAGGGTGGGGACATTCGCGTTGATATTTTTCGAAGACTATGTAAACGTCACACTGCATGATTTTGTGTGGCGTGAGTTGAGATATCCTCTTTGAGGGGAGTGATTGGCATCTCAGCAACTGGACTGACTGACAGGGTATATGTAAAGGGGCGATAAGAAAAGCAGTATCCCTTTTCATACCCTCAATTTTTTTCTCTCAAAAAAAGGGGCGACGCATAGACAAATAATCGTATAAAAATGCTGGAGGTACGCCGGCGGAAGCGACCAGCTTATGGAGGATAAATATTGAGGATAAATATAACGGTCAACCCCTATGAAAATTGGTATTTTGCAATAACTTCCCTGATTTTGGGAACCGCCTTTCTGGCTGCCTTCATTCCCTCTTCCATCAATACCTTTTTCTGAGAGAAATCGAAGATGGAGACACCTTTCGTGTCGGGCTCTATCACCACATCCGCATGCCGTAGTCTTGTCTTGCTGTTTTCGTGCATCATGATATTGGCCGACTGACCTATTATGTCAATCAAGGAGGTTATGTTATTGTCTTTCACATCTTTTGAGAGATTGACGGCAATCACGATGTCAGCCCCTTTGCGTTTTGCGATGTCGCAGGGGACATTGTCTGTAACCCCTCCGTCAACAAGCGTACGATTTCCGAAGGTGACGGGAACGAAGATCCCTGGTATTGCCGACGAAGCCCTTATGGCTTTTGCAAGGGAGCCTTTCTCAAGTGTCACCGTCTCGCCGGTATTGATGTCTGTGGCGACAGGATAGAAAGGAATTTTTGTGTCTTCGACTTTTTTTACTTTAATGGTTTGCTCCACGAAAGCTTCAAGTTTGGCACCTTGAACAGGTCCCCATTTCGAGTTCACAATGGATACATCAAGTATATCATTTCTGTCTATCTTGAACGCTGTCCATTCAAGCTGGAAACTGTCTGGGTTTGACGCATACATGCCTCCGATCAGACTCCCCACGCTTGCTCCCACAATCATTCGGATCGGTATTTTTTCTTGTTCTAGGATGCGGATTACTCCCACATGGGCGAAACCCTTGGCCGATCCACCACCAAGGACCAATGCGATGGCGGGGGCAGTCTTTGGCGTCACCTGCACCGACTGGCAGGAAAACAATGCAGCAGCCAGAATAAGAAGGCAACTGACGAGTTTAGTGGGGCTACCGGAGTCCGACATAGGGATTATAGACCTTTTCTCTCGCGATTGTACTCTTCGGAGTTTCTCCATAGTTATGCCCCGAGGCTACCACCGTGTCACCAGGTAAGACAAAAAGCTTTTCGTGGATAGATGATACAAGGGTTTCCCACGAACCCCCTGCGAGGTCTGTTCGGCCTACGCCGCCCACAAAAAGGGTATCGCCGGTGAATACGATGCCCTTGTGATAAAGGGAAATGCTCCCCGGAGAATGGCCTGGAGTATGAAGCACCTGAAGAGAGGTCTCTCCGATGATAATTTCGTCATTTTCTTTCACGGTCTGATCTGCTGGCGGGGAAGATTCCGCCCCGAAAGAATCCATAAGGGAAAGCGACTGGTGTACCAGGTTTTGGGCTTCCGATTCGTGGATGATGATTTTGGCCCCTGTGAGATCCTTCATCTTTTTGTTCCCCATAACGTGATCTACGTGGGAATGGGTGTTGACGATATACCTTATGTTATATCCTCTTGTCACCGCCTCTTTCACGATACGGTCACCTTCGGAGGCGGGGTCTATGACCAAAGCCTCGTTGGTTTTCTGGCAGGCCACGATGTAGGCAAAGACTGCAAATCCCCCCACTTCGATCTGTTTCACGAACATAAATTCCTCCTAATTGTTTAAATAATCATATACTTTTTTGAGCCGTATTTTCAATTGATTTGATGACATGTGAAATTGTCTTTGAAAATTTTGCTTTGCAAGAACCATTCAAGTGTGCCAGAATATCATGAAAGGTTGTGCCTTGCGTTCAAACTGAGGCAGGGATTTAAATCAACTCGAAAGCTTGAGAGATAAAATGTATATTGAGGGAACTACAATAGACGACACATGGCGGACAATGATGGCTGTCTGTGTTCAGCATGGGATTGACTACAAAGTGGCGAGGGGAAGCTATGAAGGGCAATTGAGGAAGCAGTTTTCCAATGTGATGATTAAGATAAAGGCCCCATGGGTGCGTCCTTTGGCACCTATTCTTCCACCTTCTCTGCCGGGCCCTACAACCGATGAGGCCATACAGGAGTACTTTGTAGAATACCTAATGGGAGACACGGTGAAACCCAACGAAGATTATACCTATGGCAGTTTTATCGTGCCTCAGATCAATGCTGTCATAGATATACTGAATCAGTCCTTCGGGGGTACCAATCAGGCGTGCATCACCGTGGGCGACAGGGGATCAATAAAACTTGCCGATCCTCCTTGTCTCAAAGTAATCGCCTTTGATGTGATTGATGGGAGGTTGGTAATGTCTGTCTTCTTCAGGAGTTGGGACGCCTTTGCGGGTTTTCCGCAGAATATCGGAGGCCTTCAACTCCTCAAGGAATTTGTCCTTGAGCAATTGACATTCGATTTGTCCGATGGCGAGATCTACTGCTATAGCAGCGGGCTGCATCTTTACGAACAATATTGGGATCTTGTCGATCAGCTCTGCTACGGAACCCGGTGCAAGCCTTCGCATACGTAATGCTAATTCAGCGCAGTTACACATTTTGATTGTAAGCCGACACAGTTTGGTAACCGTATGTCTATAAACGAAGCCGATGACATTCTCCCGATGTGTTTCTTCGCATAGGGAAACCTGCGTGGCAACCTTCCCCCTCCAGTGTACCGCTCGGTATGAGGCTTCAAGTTCTCCTTAAGCGGGTTGAGTTTAGCTGAAGTATATGGTTTTGGCATAAATTAAAGATGATCTTTCCCACAGTTTGTTGAATATTGCCCCCATTTTGCCTCATGAAAGTTTTCTTTTCATGTCGATAAACAGGTTTTACTGTGTATGGCAATCAGAAGAAGCTTTCCATTTCTCTCTTTCCTGTGCGACTGTCAGCATAAGACTCCGGAACTGGCTGTATCTCGGTTATTTCAAGCTGGCCTTCTCTACGCTTTATTTAGAATTTTCTTGTTCCATGAGAACTTGCTTTTTTCGATGTAGATGCTTCGTATGGAGAGGGTGATTTCAAGGTAGACGGTTGCTGGCGGTCGCTTCCTCGGGGGTTCTCTTTATTGCTTCCAATTGTTATTAGAATTCACCTTCGAGGTTATAGAGCCACAGAAGAGTTTTTTTGGATTTTATCCACAGGGAATCCTGTTTAGTTGAAAAGGGCGTGGTTTCGAGGACCTCCAGCAGGTATTTCCGTGATTTTTCCCCATCTCCTTTCTTGGCATAGCCATATCCTATATCATAGGCGGAAGCCTCTATGATAGCGGTATATTTTTTCGTAAGCTGTTCCATTCTTTTAAGTTTCAAGAAGATGTCCTCACGTTCGGCTTGGGATGCAGACGAGTCACTAACTATTTTCTCATACTGAGATTTAAAAAATTTCACAGTTTTCAGAACATCTTCTGAATAATCGTGAATCTTGAGAAGGGCGTAAAGGGCAATATCTATTTCCCCCTTCTTGATCTGATCGTCCGCTCTTTTGAAAAATTCCTGTACGTTTGCGTCGTTTATGGCCGTTTCTCTTGCAGCAGACACTTTTCTGGGCTTCTTGTCAGCCCGTTCAGCCCCCGATAACGGGGCTGCCAAGAACACGGACGCGAGAAACAGAACGAAAAGGAAAGGGACGGCAATCTTCCCTTTCCTTGGACCGTATTTTAACCGATTGCTTCTTTTAACTTGTTGCCTGGTTTGAACTTCGGAACCTTGCATGCAGGTATCTCGATCTCCTTTCCTGTCCTCGGGTTTCTTCCTATCCGCGCAGCTCTTTCTACAACAGAAAACGTGCCGAAGCCGGTCAATGTGATCTTGCCGTCTCTCTCTTTAAGCGCTTCCGAGATGTTATCGAGAAGTGCGTTCAGCACTTTCTCTGCAACAGACTTCTTTATCCCTGAATTACTTGCTACATTAGCGATGAGCTCAGTTTTTGTCATCTGTTTCCCCCTCGTGGTCTGAAAAATGGCGGTGCAGGGAATTGAACCCCGGACACTGCGGATATGAGCCGCATGCTCTAACCATCTGAGCTACACCGCCGCTGTTTTGATATAAGCTATTCCTGGCAACATTGTCAATACCAAAGTTGGCATGGCGGAGAACGATCTGCTCGCTTTTTTCTGTCTCGGTAAAACCAATTGTGGTATAAAAATGTGAATTCATTCGGTTGGGGGCAAATAAATGAAAGTCCTTGTGACAGGCGGTTGCGGGTTTATAGGCTCACATGTAGTCGACGCTTTTGTTAGTGATGGCTGTGACGTGGTTATAATAGATAACCTTTCTACCGGGACGATGGAAAACTTAAACGTAAAAGCTAAATTTTACCATTCCGACATATGTTCCGAGGAGATTGAAGAAATTTTCCATGATGAGAAACCAGATATTGTCGATCATCATGCGGCCCAGATTTCCTTACCTTTATCAATAAAGGAACCCCTCCTTGATGCGGAGGTGAACATCAAAGGAACTTTACGGCTTCTCGACCTGTCGCGCAAATACGGCGTAAAAAAATTTATCTTCTCGTCCACTGGCGGTGCGATTTACGGAGAGGCTGAAAAAGTGCCTACCGGCGAGGACTATTGTCCCGAACCTGTTTCACCTTATGCAATCTCGAAGTTTGCAAGCGAAAAGTATATCAAATTCTTTTTTCGCCAACACGGACTTGCCTATACTATACTGAGGTACAGTAACGTATACGGCCCGAGACAGATACCACACGGCGAGGCCGGTGTGGTGGCGATCTTCGCCGATATGCTGCTTTCAGGGAGACACCCGGTGCTCAACCATTTTCCGGAAGAAAAACAAGGCGTGATCCGGGATTACTGTTTTGTGAAAGACATAGCCAGGGCGAACATCATTGCCGCAACAACCGATAAACCGAGTATATTCAATATTGGAACCGGGAAAGCCACTCATACCCTTGAGTTGTATGCGTTGGTAGTTGACGTCATAAGGAAGAAAGGTCTTGTGATACCGTCGACGTTTGATGAACCTCTCAGGGATTCAGCGAGGGCGGGCGATATACAGGTGAGTATCCTCAATGCGGCAAAGGCGAGAGAAGAGATGGGTTGGGAGTCTGCGTACAGTGTTGAGACGGGCCTTGCCGAGACCGTAGACTGGTATCTGAGCCGAGGAGCGGGAAGTAAAAAAGGAAAACCAGCAGGCAGATAAACCGTCCAGGGAAGCAACAGCCTCTGTTTCTTGGGTGGTCAGAAGGTACGGTGTGAGACTTAAAGATGTGCTCACGGGAACCTCCTGCCTTCCGTAGCGAGAGGGCTTTTCAGCATATCTGGCAATTAAGAAGAATCAGACGATCCTCGTTGATATTGGTCCGGCAGCCGTCAGGAGACTCTTTGGGTTCGGCCGGCACACGGATGTGCTTGTCATAGAGTGTACGTTTCCCGAGAAGAAAGTGAAATAGCATACGGACTTAAGCGTTCTAGGCAGAGTAGTGCGCGAGGCGGAGCCTGGAAAAGCGTTGCTTACCCGCCTCTGCCCCGAACGGGACGATTCTATGGGACCACTTCATGCGCCGTACCTTATTTGGGAAGACGACATTGAACTGAACGTTTAATTCCTTATATCTTTCTCTTGAGAATCAGAAGCTCTTTGCCAGACTCCAACTCGTACCGCCTTGATTCCCTGAGCTCAGGTATGAGCTGATCTATCGCACTGTCCGAGACAATGACCAACTTTCCTTTCTGCTTAAGATACATGAAGCTCCTTTTGATGAAGGCTTTAGTGGCTTCTGCAATGGGCGGCTCTTCCTCCCAAGCGTAATTCAGGGCAGGTTGAACGAAAATAAGATCGAACGAGTTGGTCAGGAGGAAAGGGAACTCTATCTCAAAATGGAAAAAGCCATTCCGCTTCGCGATGTCTTTTGATTCGGCGAACCAGTCCTGATTCGTTATTGCGGTCCAAGCCTCATTGCTGCCGTCAAGGTTGAAGAGCATATCCTGGATCCTTGAGCTTCCTGCCGTATTTGTAAAATATGTCGCCGTAATCACGTCCATCAGGTCTCTGATGCGGTCGGTATAGATCTTCAGTTTCGCTTCGGTGGCGTTTCTTATCTTGACATCTTCCTTGATTCGCTCCGAAAGGGAGAAGAGCAGGGCATACATCTGTTTGAACTCTTTGATAACCGCCTTTGGCGGCTCGCCGAAGAGGCTCATTTGACTGTTGCCGGAGTCTATGGTGCTGGCGATAGCCTTGAGGGGCATCCCTATGAGGGGATTACCAAGCCGGTAGTTTTTGGCGTGGATGTCAAAGCGGCTTCTTATAGTATTCTGCAGCACATCAAAGGAGATGTGAGACCGCTCTATCCCGTGGAGGAGGTTGTTGACGATAAACCTCTTAAGGGAGGATTCCTCTTCCCACTCCGCCCTGAACGTATTTTTTTCACGATATGGCAGAATAAAAGAGAGGTATGCGAGACCGTCGATCAATTGGGTAGAGAAAGAACCGAACCCTGGGGTGATGTCGAGGATTTTCAGAGAAAAAAGATCTTCCTTTGTGAATTTTGCTCCGTTTCCACCAACGATTATTTCTTTCAGATTGATGTTGATCTGCCTCTCTTTTTTGGTAAACAGATAAGAAAGGATATCGGTATGATCATACCTGTTGATGATCCTGGTTTTTTCGGAGATTCGGTCTGCGATTGGAACATTTTTTTCTTCCAAATATAGTTCAGTGGAGGGGAGCTTCCAATCCGAGAAGAACTGGCGGTATATGTCTACAACATCCGGGTAGAAGTCAACCTTCTTTCTTTGAATCGCCATGGCTGGCTGGAGAGAAAGTCTTTTTTCCGAAAGCACCTGAATGAGCGCCTGTCTTTCTTCTTCGAGTATATCAGGCAGCGTACTTTTTAACCCTGCACAAGAGAACGCTTGGCAGAAAAGACGCACCGTATCCATGTCTTCTTCAAAGACCGCCCTTTCCAGATCTATTTCGATAGCCCTCTTTTCAAATTGCATCGGTCTGCGTATAAGCATCCAATGTTTGCCGTTTGTCAGTATGCCCCACGGCGTCTTGGATTTTTTCAGAAGATAGATCATCTGATAAACCGGCATTTTGTTTTCGAACTCAAGGTAAAATCCGCCCACACCTTCATGGAGGTTCCTTCCGTACCTCTTCAGCATCACGATTCCGATTGTCTTATCATAATACTCCCTGGTACCCCAGAGTTTAGAAGTCTTCATTCTTTCGTCTTCGGAAACAAACAGGGCTACATCCGGCTCTTTTATGCGCTCCTCAAAGAACTTGGGTTTGGATTCGCACACGTGACCAAGATTCTTGAGTATGGGCTTCACGAGGTGAATCTCGGTATGTATCTCGCTGGCAAATTTCTTGATATCCTGAAATTTGGTCAGCAATCCAAGGAGGGAAGCGTAGATGTCTTCATTTACAGGAAGAGAGAGGATCGTATCAATGCTTTGCTCGGCCAGAAGCGTATTTCTTAAGATGCAGGAAGACATTGCTTTGAAAGAATAGACGTTTCATGTGGTTTAGTCAAGAATGAGGTATGTTTTTTCTCTATCCAACTCTATCTTCTAAATTCATTCCGCTTGAAAAGACCTGCCGCTTCCTTCCATTGATTAATGAAGATATTACAATTGATATAACTATAATAAATATGGAGAGGACCCGATGAGTACACCATTTATAGTTGTAGTGAAATGAGGATAAGAAAGAGGGTGTTCGAGAGAGTTAGACGTGAATCACGGCTCAACAGGCAGCATCCTTGAGGTGAAATCACCACACCCTTTTAACATAAAGCAAGACATCAACGGTCAATGCCAGTAAAATGAATGTCGTAAACATAACATCCAACTTATCATACCGTGTGAACACTCGCCGGAATTGTTCTTTGCCCATTGAG
>JAISPL010000026.1 GCA_031274925.1 Syntrophobacterales bacterium
GTATCAAAGGCAATTACGGAATAACGGGAGACACCATATAGTGACCGATGGAGACAGAAGGCATGGCCGGGCGACACCATGATAGCGCAGGGGGGCGGCTCTTTATCCTTCTCTTCTTCCATTGGATGTTTTGTTAAACCGAAGAATACGGCTTGTCCATCAAGCAAATCATCGTCAGGCAGGGAGATTGATTCTGTCGCGCATCCACAAGTCATACTTGCAGGCGCGACAGAGGGGAACGTGACATAAAGGCTTTTCCAGGCTTGAGTGCCGACCATCTTAACATTTCGGCTGAATTGGTCTATAATAAGGCATTATGAAAAAACTTATCGTTGATATTGATAATACGTTATGGGATTTCTCTGCCGTCCTTTACAAACGGATGGTAAAGGTGAACCCCGAGCTCACCCTGTATACGGAGTGGCATGATCTCGACTTCTGGAAGAAATATGTTACACCACGGGCGTTCTACAGTTTTATCAGGGACATCCATATGGACCAGTACATGTTCACCCCATACCATGACGCCGCGCCGTTTCTCTCCTCGTTAAAAGAAAATGGTTTCCACATCATCATCGCGAGCCACAGGCAAAAGGAGGCTCTTGACCCGACGGAGCGCTGGCTCAGAGCAAACAATCTGCTTTTTGACGAGATCCATCTCAGTTACGACAAGACGGTCCTCTTCGACGACTGCTTCGGCATTGTCGATGACAGTCCTTTAATTCTCGGAAAAGCATATGAGGCGGGCATCATGGGGACCGGGCTTAAAATGCCGTGGAACAAATACAAGGATTATCCATTATTCGACAGCCTAACCGAGGTGTCCCTGTTCGTGAACAGTAAGCATGATGCCTTTCGGTCTCCGGACTACCCTTTAAACCCTTCGCCTTAGAAGTATCCCTCTAAGGCTGCCGATAATCTTTCGGGACTTCCGGTGAACAAGCCAGGGGAAGCCTTGTCCTCAATGTGGGTGCGGACACAGAGATATTATTCACACATTTCGCTCATAGATTTCGGAATGACCTGAGCATGGCCCCATCCCCGCGAAGGAATGTTGCGGTATGTGCCCTGTATGCGCATAAGGTAAGGGCAAATCGTGGGCTTCATAAGGACGGTCGGCAAAGGGAAGCGATTACGAGATTAACCACACCCCTTGGTTTCAGGAAGAGGTCTTATAGCGAACCTCCCCGCCCCAAGGGGCGGGGAATTAGCCCCGTAGAGTTAAATAAATTAAGAAAAATTGAAATCCCTATGGGGTGGGTGGCATAAAGACAAGAATCATAATAAGATAGTTAAGATAAAACGAAAAAAGGATCAAAAGACAATGAGAAACCCCAAACATATTTTTATAAGGAAACAAAGGTGCCGATAGATGAAACGGAAAACCGTTTACATGGATATGGATAACGTGCGTGTCGATTTTCCATCGGGGATTGCTAAATTAGATGCCGATACCAAAGCGAAATATGAGGGCTGTTTAGATGAGGTTCCAGGAATTTTTAGCTTGATGGAGCCTATGCCCGGCGCTATTGAAGCAGTAGACCAGATAGCCAAGCACTATGATGTATTCATCCTCTCTACCGCGCCGTGGCTTAATCCCTCCGCATGGTCAGATAAATTGCCGTGGGTTCACAAGTATTTTGGGGCGGAAAAAGGCAGCTCTTTTTATAAGCGGCTGATTCTTACACATCACAAAGACCTGTTGCGTGGCGATTTCCTGATTGATGACAGAACCAAAAATGGCGCTTCTGAATTTCGGGGAGAATTGATTCAATTTGGCAGCGAGAAATTTCCGTATTGGCCCGCTGTTATTAAGTATCTTGTGGGTTAAATAGTGAAGCTCCATTCCCAGAACATTCTATTGGGCTTTCCATAATAGATTTCTAAAGGCATGTATGCGTGGCGCTGGAAATGACAAATTGGCGCCACGAAGATGAGCGCGCCGCATTTTCGGTTATATGCGACCCTGTTTTGTCAACAATGTGCCGGTATTTGGCGTCGGATGTTGTCCGGGCAGTATGCCGGACTTGAGACAAACTTTTGTTTCTATGCAGAATTCAACCGTTGACAAAAGAAGTTCGGAGGAGAGGGGATCCTCCTCCGAGCCCGACTGTTTCTCCATAGCCAGCACTACCCTGGCTTATGCGCTCATTTATAGACCAGGGATAATCTATAAGCACTACCCGGGAGTGTTTGCCTCTTCCACAGGGAAGAGACCGAAGGAAACTACAATGTTTTTCTTTATAAGGACCGAGAGAGCGATGGATACTCCCCCGCCTATCTCAATGCCGCTACGCCAGAGGCTGTACCCTCTGCCGACTTTCGTTATGGCACAAGGGATATTGCGGGTCTTGAACCATTCAACCCAGCCACTCAATGATTTTGCCGATCCCACAACTTTGCTTACCCTGAAAAATTGGTCCCGGACCTGATGATTCTCCTGAGACCCTGAGTCTTCCACCTTCAGGGGTTCCTCCGTCTGCACCTTCAGTCTGGTTGGTTCCATGAGGTCCTCCTTTTCATTCTTTCCCTTATGTCCGCTCCCCGTGTTGCACGATCAAAAGCGGCGATGCAGGGTGTTTTTGCGGGTCAGGAGTCATTGATATTGGGGTATGGTAACACATGGTTTCGCTTTTCCGGCCAATAACCGGCGCCCCCGATCCCTTTTTAAGGAGAAAGCAACAGGTATGCCAAAAATTGAACATGCCCAACATGCAGGAATTATTATTGATATTGACAGCGCATGTGTGCGATAAACTGACAAATTTGTCAGGACGTAGATCTGTGATGACGAAATTGTCAGAATTTTCCCCCAGGCCATATATGGATACCAATCAGCGAATTCAAAAGAATTCCCCTTCAGTCTCCTGATGTTTTCGGCTTAAACCAGCCAGCTGCAAAGGAGGGCCGCGCGAGGAACCTTTCGGCAATGGACGCACGACCCTGTCCTGGTCCGGCCAGCCCTTGAGGCCGTTTTTTGGCTTAGCGGATTCTATACACCTTTTTCCTCCATTCCGGGGCTCTTTTCAAAAGGAAAATCATCGTGACAGACCGGGCGAAGCCCGTCTGAAGCCCCCCCTTGTCTTCCATTTCAATGCATACAAGGAAGTATATCGTCCTGAAATGAAAACCCCCACGGCAAAATTTTCACGGGGGCAAGGAAACGCTCACGAGGCGGAAAGCAGTAGTTCTCTCTTGAGCCGTTGCAGGAATATTTTGACAATCTCTTCTGCATTTGCATAAATTAAATATTGTCGCGCAAAAAGGAAACATTGACGAGCCGGCAATCGTGACGCGACACGGTTTGAACGCTGAAAAAGGGGAGCGCATGTCGGGGTACATAGCGCTAACAACGGCTGACGGGAATGAATAACAGAGGCTATATAATCGTACTCACTGGCAATGGAAAGGGAAAGACCACGTCCGCCCTCGGCATGGCCATGAGGGCAGTGGGCCAAGACCTGAAAGTAATTATGCTTCAATTCATCAAAGGCTCGTGGCGTTGCGGCGAGCATGAAATAGCGAGGAGGTTAGGACCCTGCCTGACCATCAGGCAGTTGGGGGGCGGCTTCGTCAATGCAAAAAACCAGGATCACGAAGACGTGAATGGGGTGGCTGAGGCCTGGGCCGTATGCAAAGGAGTACTGTCTGCCGGTGAATATGACATGGTGATACTGGATGAGATCAATAATGCCTTAGCGTACGGGTTGCTTCCCGCAGACGATGTCCTGGACGCGCTCCGGCAACGCCCTGCCGGACTGCATGTAGTCCTTACCGGCAGGGACGCCCATCCACGTCTCATTGAAGCAGCGGATATTGTCACGGAGTTTAATGAAGTGAAGCATGTCTTTCAGAATGGTGAGGCAGCGAGAAAGGGGATAGAGTACTGATGTAAGGGCGCACAATGGAACGAAAACCATGGTCCTGGTGCTGTCGCTTATTCATGACGAGGGCGCCGAAGCAGGACCAGCGGGCAATTGCAGTGAAGGCCATGTATGAAAAGTATATCCAGGCTGCACGAGAAAAAGACCTGCCAAGCGAGGAAGTATTGAATTTTTGCGCTCACGCCTTCGCCTCTCGCACTGGGGGAGAGGCGAGTTTGACAAACATTCGGTCATAGCCTATTATTAAAGCAATGGCAGAGTTTCGCAGAGACCCCATATCAGGCAACTGGGTAGTATCCGGTTTAATCATGGCCAAGGGCGACTCCGCCGGCGAATGCCCGTTCTGTCCGGGCAATGAAAACCTGACCCCACCGACCATAAAACAATACCAGGGCAGCGAAAATGAATGGCGGATCCGATGTTTTGCTGCCGCCAACCCCATATTTCTGTCTGACATAGACGAGGCAAAAAGGGCCGAGGGGCTTTATGACAAGATGGGTAATGTGGGAGCCCATGAGATCATAGTGGAGAACAGGTCCCACACCAAAAGTCTTTCGAGTTTTACTGAGGACGAGTTCCTCCTCCTCATGGCGTTCTACATGGAGAGGATTCGCGATCTAAAGCAGGAAAAAAGATTCAAACATATCCAAATATTCAAGAACCACGGGGAACTTGCGGGCTCTTTTCTCTTTCATCCCCACTCCCACCTGCTTGCCATGCCAATCGTGCCGCAAATGATTGAGACGGAGCTTTCAAACACAAAAAGGCGTTACCTTCAGAAGGAACGCTGTCTTTTTTGCGACATTATTGCCCAGGAAATCAGGCAAAACAAAAGGATCGTTAGTATCAACGCCAACTTCGCTGCCATATGCCCTTTTGCCTCACGGTTTCCTTACGAGGTCTGGGTAATGCCCAGATTTCATGACGATTGTTTCGAACGCCCCGTGGATCATGGGGTCTTACGCGACCTCACCTCTATCATGCTCGACATCATGAAGAGAATGGAAAAAGTAGTAAACGCATACAGTGTGGTGCTCCATACTTCGCCAAACATGTATAAAGACCCTTATGTCACCGATGATCTTCCTGTGAGCGAATACTTCCACTGGCGTATCGAGATACTCCCCAGGGACCTCCGGTCTTCACGATTTAAGCGGAACGACCAATTCTATGTCGTGGCCATCACGCCCGAGGAAGCGACAAGCTCACTGAAGACACAGAAAATTTAGCTGCCCCGCGCAAGGGGACCATGCTAGGAAGCCGACGATGAATCTCCTCTCCTCTCTTTTTCACTCTGGCTCTGCTTCGGGTATTTTCTTTGGACTATCGCCTGCTTACGCAGAGAAACCTGGAGACATGGTTGCCTCTTTGGGCGCACTGCAGGGAATTGATTGATTCAACAAGATTGGGCGCCCTCGTGGTTAATTGATAGCGTCTATTTCTGGATTTGGATTAACGCAATAACAGGACCGGAGTAGAAAAAAAGGGGGGGTGCCGGCAGTATACAGTATGGGGTGTATTATTTTCTACGGCCCATTGTGAGAAGGGTCTCGTAGAACTCACTCATTGCATGCGCCTGAGCGGCGTAGCTCCATTTTTCCCGGGCGGACTCTTTCGCATAACTTCCGAAAGCCTCCCGCTTCGTATCGTCTGTAAGGATCGTCATTATTTTTTCGGCCACCTCACCTGGTTCGGGCGCCGCGACAAACCCGGATTTCCCATGATCCACCAGCTCGGGAAGCATCCCCAAGTCGGACACAACGGCGGGTTTACCCATTGCCATGACCTCTCTCAGGGCTCGCGCACTCCCGTCACTCCCGGCCCTCATCATGACAAAGAGGTCAAAAGCAGAAATCATCGAGAAATAATCTTCTACCCTGTATCCCGCGAGTATAACATGGTCCGCGATTCCCAGTTGTAAAAGGGGTCCGAGTATACTGTTTTCTATTTGGGAGCTTCGCCCCACGATAACGAGCTTCACTTTGTCGATTTGTTCCAGCACAATCTTGAAAGCTCTGAGTATTACATCGTAGCCCCGGTCGGGTTTCAACCGGCCTATTACTCCGATCACCAATTCGTCCGGCTTGATTCCGAGGGAGTCTCTCAGGTCTTCGACGGGACCGGTATAAGGGGTGATCCCGGGAGGGATGACGCAGGTCCTCTCCCCGTTGAACCGGAAATTTGCGATGTCGCGGTCCATGATTTTCCTGCTGAAGGTCACGAGACCATCCGTTTTCCCAAACGCCCATGACATGGTAAGGCTCTTGGGGAGACCATCCCTCTTGTGGTCCGACCGTATGACAAGCGGTCGCCATACCCCTGAGAAGGCGAAGGAAAAGAGGGCGGTAAAGTGATCATGAGACAGGTTCGTGTGTACGATGTCGATTTTCTGTTCCTTTACATAGGACCTGATGGAGCCTATATCATACGCCCAATCCGAGACAGAGAAATACCTGTTGAGCTTGAAGCCGCCGTGGTATTTTATTTGAGTCCTTTTATGGACCTCTTTCTCCACGGTCCTGTCGGGATACTCCATGGGGGTCGGGCGATAGGCTATGGTCACGTCCACACCAGCATCGGTCAAGGCTTCACACAGGGATACCGTGGGCTCCGCAGGACCGGTCCATTTCCAGTCGCTGAAAAGGTGAAGGACTTTCATGCGGCTCCTGCTCCGTAAAAGTCCCGTATGGTCTGGGAAACGTATTGGACCTCGTCCTCGGTGAGGGAGGGATACATGGGAAGGGTTATGATCTCCCTGGCGGCCTTCTCTGCCACGGGGAAAGAACCTTCCTTATATCCGAGACGGGCGTAGACCTGCTGTAGGTGAATCGGCGTGGGATAGTTTATGATGGTCGTAATCCCTTTTGAAGATAGGTATGTCATCAGATCCTTTCTTTTTTCCGATCTTATGGCGTAAATGTGATAGACGTGGCGCGCCCAGGGCTCTTCCAAGGGAAGACTGACGGGTATGCCCGCGAGTGTCCGAGTGTAAAGGGAGGCAAGGGCTCTCCTTTTTTCATTCCAGACATCAAGAAAAGGAAGTTTGTAGTGGATCATTGCCGCCTGCAGCTCATCAAGCCTTGAGTTAAACCCCTCGGTTATGTGGACGTGTTTTGCGCGGTCATCTTGACCAAAATTTCTGAGCCTGAGGGCCCGCTCATAAACCTCGTCTGAATCGGTGACCAAGATGCCGCCATCCCCGAAGCCACCCAAGTTTTTGGTGGGATAGAAACTGAATATCGCGGCGTCACCGAGGCTACCTACTTTCCTGTTCTTATAAAGGGCACCATGGGCTTGGGCTGCGTCTTCAAGCACCCGGACCCCATGGGCCGTGCAAATTTGCATGATCTCGTCCATCCGGGCGGAATGGCCATAGAGATGGACTGGTATGCAAACCTTTATATCTTTATGTTTTTTCAGGATGTCGTCAAGCAGGGCAGGATCCATGTTTAATGTCTCTTCTTCAATATCACAAAAAACGGGGTCGATTCCCTGTACGGAAAGAGCCATTGCTGTCGCCACATACGTATTCGGAGTGGTGATGATCTTATCCCCTGTTGTGAGTCCGAGGGCAAGCCCGCCCACTCTTATGGCATCCGTCCCGTTGCCCACTCCCACCCCATGCCTGACTCCTATATACGACGCGAACGCCTCTTCAAGGGCCTTCACGCCCCTACCCAAAATAAATTGTCCACCCGACAGGACTTCTTCAAATATCCTGACCAACTCCCCCTTCATCTCGCGGTGATCTCTCCCGAGATCGAATATATTCACATTCACAGGCTCAAACTCCTTTGAGCGGTTTTTCCGCAAAGATAATCAGGGTATTTCCCCCTTCCAGTATATCACTCCCCGATGTCTCCCCGAGCCAATATTTTGCCCGTTTCTTTTCCGGCCAAAACTTTATGTACAATCGTATGAGCCATACGACGGGCTTCAGGAACATCTGCTTAGGTTTCTTCTTATCATACGTGACGGTCCTTATGTCGAGTCCCGCATGTTCCAGGGCGAACCTGATGAGTGTATAGCCCATGGGGCTCATGTGCAGGCCATAAGTCTTTCCCTGGCAGTCGTTCAGGAACATCTCGCGGGAAACGGGCCGGGTGAAGAAGCCGGTAACGAGAAATTTGAGCCGCCGCTCGATGTTCAGGTAGTTGGGGGTGCTGAGGATGAGTGTGCCTCCCGGCTTAAGGACCCGTGCAAGCTCGCGGACCGCATTGTAAGGGTTCTCCGTATGTTCTATGGCTTCGAGAAAGCAAACATAGTCGAACTTCCCGTCTTCATAAGGAATCCGTCCGTTGAGGTCGCCCCTATCGACCATGAGACCATTCGCGAGAAATTGCGCGGTGTCAATATCGCAGCATGATACATGAAATTTCATCCCATGCAGTACTTCAGCGAGGGCGCCCAAGCCGGTGGGGATATCAAGTACCTCGCCCCGCGGCTTATCCCGGAGGTAACCTATAACTTTCTCGTGGACCCCGTCCCGCGCCAGGGCGCGGATGGTTGCAGGGGAAAAAGCGTTCCGTGTCTGTCGGGATTTTGTCATAGATAATATCCGTTACTATAACATACCAGAGAGACCACTTCCAGTTTTTGGAGTCCTTGCTTCTTTGGCAGTATTCATCTTTCCGTGGCCGAACCCAGGAGTGATCAAGTATGAATCTGCAATTCTCAATCCATCAATCAAAAACGGTTCATTGCATGTACAACCTGAAGGATGTCGTCTTCGCTGTGAGAGAACGATATGGGGAGACTTAGTATGGTGTTGTGTATCTCTTCGGAGATGGGGTAATTCCGGTCATCAAGTATCCCTTTCATGGCTTCCTGCCTGTGGGGAGGGATCGGGTAATGGATCTCGGTTTTTATACCCTTTGCCATGAGGTGCTCTCTCAGCCGGTCTCTTTCGGGGTGCCTTATCGCGTAAATATGGTACACGTCAAAACAGTCGCCGTTCATTGCGGGCTTCACGAAACCGTCTTTAAGATTCTCATGATAGACTTGCGCGAGCCGCCTCTTGTGCCGGTTTATCTCGTCGAGTTTCCTGAGCTTGACGGATAGAAAAGCCGCCTGTATCTCGTCCAGCCGCGAATTGACGCCGATAAGATCATTCCGGTACTTCGTATCGGAGCCGTAATTCCTTAGTTTTCGGACCCGGTTGGCAGTCTCATCACTTCCCGTCGTGACCGCCCCGGCATCGCCTAGCGCACCCAAGTTCTTGGTGGGGTAAAAACTGAAGGCTCCGGCATCCCCGAAAGATCCAATCTTCCTGTTCCGATACATGGCGCCGTGCGCCTGGGCACAGTCTTCCACGACTTTCAGGTCGTACTTCGCCGCTATTTCCATGATAGGACCCATTTCACACGGCTTGCCATAGAGGTGCACCAAAAGGATGGCCGCCGTATCAGGACCAATCCTCTCTGCTATTTTCGCCGGATCTATGTTGTAGGTGCGGATATCGGGCTCCACCGGTACAGGCATAAGACCGCACCGGAGTACCGCGATAATAGTGGCGATGTAGGCATTCGAGGGTACAATGACTTCCCTCCTGCCCTTGAGGTCAAGGGCGGACAGGGCAAGCGTGATGGCGTCCAAGCCGGAGCCGACGCCGATGCAATGTAGGCATTCCGAATACGCAGCGAACTCGCTCTCAAAGCGTTCCACATTCTTCCCCAAGATAAACCAGCCGCTTTTCAGTGTATCCCTGAAGCGTTCCACAAGGCTGTCAAAGAAGAGCAGGTTGGATTTTTCGAGGTTTTCGTATTCGATCATGGGTATTCGTCCGGTATATATTCCCCTGGATCGTAATACTCCGAGGCAAGGACAAGGAGAATCGCGTCGTCGCTGAAGTTATACATGGTGTGCCAGTCCTCCGGAGGGAGTATGAGGCCCTGATCGGGGGAATTGAGGAGGAACGTCGCCTCCGTGACGCCATTGTTTACATAAACTTCACAGCTTCCTTTCAGACAGGTCAGGGCATGGACGGTCCTGTGGTGCCTGTGTCGGCCCCTCACAGACTGCGGTGAGACTCCATAAATGTAATAGACGCGTTTTATATCAAAGGGGATTTCCTTCTCCATCACGGTCAGATGGCCTCTGTGATCGGAGTGGGTGTTAAATTTTATAAGATGGGCCAACGAAATCCTCCGGCAATGAGTTCATTTTTTATAACAGTATGCACAAGGGTTGTCAAATCAACCGTTGGTAACGCAGGGCCTCAATCCATTCATCTTCAGCGCCCCGCTTTCCGCTCAATCTCCCAGAGTTTGGCATGCTTCATGAACACGTAGTACATGGTAGAGATGACAATGATGAGTCCGGGCAGCCCATCAAGAAATCCTCTTTTCATGACATAATCTCTGAAGAAACGGTAGGCGGGCCTGAAAAGCAGGTTGGCCATATGAAAAGAGCGGCCAGCGGAATGCAGGTCCCTGGCGTAGGTTGCGGAGTAGCGGTCCACGGTCTTTATCTGGTCCGCAATGCTTAGGTAAGGTGTATGCATGTAATGGTTCTTCAGTCGTCCGACTTTGCCCTCAATGTAAATCTTGGCGTGGAGGTCACCCTTCCAGTACCCGCTTTTCTTCCTGTAAAGCCTGATCTCCTCGTCCGGATACCACCCGCCGTATTTTATCTCCCGCCCAAGGTAGATGTTTCTCCTGCTGACGACAAACCCATCGAAGATCGTTTCCGTTGCGATGACCTCTGCAATCTCCTTTTTAATCCTTTCGGTGAGCCATTCATCGGCATCAATGAATAGCACCCACGGGTTGCGGCACCGATCCTGTGCATGCTGGTATTTCTCTCTGAAATTGTTGTTGTCGAACTGAAAAACGTGGTCGGTATACCTCTCCATTATTTCGAGTGAGCCGTCAGTGCTATGGGAGTCAACCACCACGATCTCGTCCGCCCAGTCTGCCACGCTCTCAAGCGCATGCTCAATGGTCTTCCCATTGTTGAAGGTAATCATGTAGACGGAAAGGGGCTGTTTATTCTTTTTCATGCGAAGACTGGCTTTGGGTAAATTTACACCAAAAAGTGCCTGGAATCAAACAGAAGTTGCTGGGTCTCCCTTTCGCTGCTCCCGGCTGCGGGAAACGGTATAAAAAGAGATATTTTTCAAAAAATTCACCCCGGACAGGGTAGCCTGAAGCAGTTGGAGTATGCGTCTCACATGGGGCTTTCGCAGCCTGGATTATGAGCTGGCAGAATTATGAACGGCTCCGCGAAGCGTTTCACAAACAACAGTCTGTAGATTATTATACCGGTGGTAGCTGGTTTGACAGCCGTGAACGTCTCGGGGACTGACTGCAACAGCCCTATTTTTCATCAATCTCTTTGATAACCTTGATTATATCCCTGGTGGAGTGGTCCTTGGGGTCGCCTACTATGGCCACCTCTCCGCCATAGGAACGCACTATCTTACCCTCTGGCACACTGTCCACCGTGTAATCCGTGCCCTTGGCATGTATGTCCGGCTTCAGGGTGATGAGGAGTCTCTCCACCGTGGGATCACTGAAGATGATGACATAGTCGACGCAGTCGATAGCAGCTATGATCTCGGCCCGCTCGTTGGCCATGGTCACGACCTTCTTTCTCTTTCCGAGTCCCGTTACGGATGAATCGTCGTTGACAGCCACAATAAGGAGGTCGCCTAAGGCTTTCGCCCCCTTCAGGTATCGTATGTGGCCCACATGGAGGATATCGAAGCAGCCGTTCCCGAATACAACACGCTTGCCCTTCTTCTTTTCCCCGTCGATAACCTTTTGCAGATCCTTTAGACTATTGATGATCGTGCCCATGGTGAGTTACAGCCCCTCTCGTTTATTTGTCCTGCTTATTGCTCATTAAGAACTTTTCTCAACTCATCCACTGTCACAGTTGCAGTTCCCCGCTTCATAACCACAATGCCTCCGGCCACATTGGCGATTTTTGAAGCGCTGTAAAAGTCCACGCCGCTCGCAAGGGAAAGGGTGACGGCAGCACAGACCGTGTCGCCGGCGCCGGTGACGTCCGTGACGTCGTCCGAGCCGGAAATGGGAATGTGATGCACCCTGCCGTCCCTCAGGAAGAGACTCATGCCCTTGTTACCTCTGGTGACAAGAAGTGCCGTCACATTCATAAGTCCCATTATCTTCCTTCCCACCGTCTCCATATCGTCTCCGTCGCCAAGGGAAGCAAGCGCCAATGCCTCCGATTCGTTGGGCGTGATAAGGGTGAAACCCTTGAAGCTTCTCAAATTATATCTTGAATCACCCACCACCGGTTTGCTTTTCGCTGCCTCGGCCATAAGCCGTATGACGTTCCGATCAATTACTCCATGCCCGTAATCGGAGACGATAAACGCATCCATCCGGGGGATCAGACTCCTTACTTTTTCAATGAGAAGCCTTCTCTCGCCTTTGCTTATGAGGTGGCTGGTATCTTTGTCGATCCTTATGACCTGCTGCTTTGACGTGTGGGTGTCGCCGGCAAGGATCCGCGTCTTCGTCACTGTTTCGCCATCATGACGGAGAAACCCCTCTGTATCCACGGCCTCGTAGCGGGAAAAATGGTCAATGAGCCTGTCGCCTGCGGCATCGCTCCCTATAAATCCGACGGGAAAAACTTGGGCGCCAAGCGCTAAAAGGTTGTTGATCGTGTTACCAGCGCCTCCCGGGTAAATTTTTTCCTCCTCGTATTTTACGACGACCACCGGGGCTTCTCTCGAAAGCCTGTAGGGCTTGCCAAAAATATATACGTCCGCGATGATGTCACCTATCACGCATATCTTCTTTCTCTGAAATTCTTCGATCAAATCAGACGATTTCCCGCGCCTTGCCGGGAGGTAACCGCACCTCTCCTGCCCCTCCGGGGGAGCCGAAAGCAGGCGCCTGGAGGCGCGAGACCGAGGCGAGGAAGAACGTGCGTCTTCATTCTGACGATTTCCCGCGCCTTGCCGGGAGGTTTGTCTGTTTCGGTGCAGATTCGTTTCCGATTTCTTAGTTTGTGCCATTCAGGACACTCTCCACCTTCATGAAAATATCTTGGGGTTTAATGCCCTTCAGACATTCATGGTCTCTGTCGCATCTCTTCTTGTTGCAGGGTTTGCATGGAACATCGATAAACGCCTGGTGCGTATGAGGACTCTGGTAGGCCGTGTATTTTGCGTCCATGGGCCCAAGGAGGACGATGGTAGGCACGGAAAGGGCGGCTGAAATGTGTCGCGGCCCCGTATCGTTGCTAATCACTGCGGATGCCCTGGACAGGCAAACTTTGAGATCCCTTATATCAAGGTATTTGACCTCCACCAGGTCCTTTCTTCTCGCGCCTTCCGCTATGGAACGGGCAATACCTTCCTCGCCCTTTCCTGGCAGGATATACACTTTAGCATTGAGGTTGTCTGCAATCATGTCGGCAAGTTCCGAGAAATGGCTCTCGGGCCACCGTTTCGACGGCCCGTACTGAGCGCCCGGTATGAATGCCACATACGGTCTAAATATATCCAAATGTCCGTGGTCGAACCTGTATTCTTCATCTGCTGTCACCACAAGCCCGGGGCTTTGCTCGACCCTTTTTTCGCCCATGGCTTCAATTATCTTCAGATAATGCTCCACGGTCGATTCTAGTCCGGGCGCTTCCTCAACCGTACGGGTAAGCATAAACCCCCTCCTATTCCTTGAATACCCGATCCTTTCCCGCACACGGGCGGTAAATAAGAGCAGGGCTGAGCGGAATGAATGGGGCAGCATCACGCCACGGTCAAAGTACGTCTCCTTCAGGGAATTCACCACATCAAGGAAAGGCAGAAACCCTCTCCGGTCGTAGGGCACGAACCGGTCGAACAGTTCGAGTCCATTGTAGATATGCATGGCATTAGTCTTGCCGATCCCCCATAACTCGCCGGAAAGAGAGGTCTTTAGAGACTTGAGAAAAGGCACGGCCATCACCATATCACCGATCCAGTTAGGCAGATAGACTATCGTCCGTCCAGTCACTTCTCACACCCATAAAAGGGTTATATTTTACGCAATAGTAAGGCATTCCATTTAGCTCCATCTCGCGGTCAAGGACATGAAGCTCGGAAGCGATGGATTCTTTCTCCCTCTCCCATTCGCTCTTTGTCAGCGCCTTGACCCTCTTCGCAAGACTCAGGTACTTTCCCTTCCCGTCCGCATTACCATAGCCATTCACGAAAAGACAGAACATGGTTTTCAATTTTTCGGCAAAGAGGTTAGCGTCCTCTCCCAGTATCATACAGGTCTCGTCCGTAAAGTTGTCAAGGCCGCTCATTCTATCAAAGTCGATCATGCCTGCTTTTTCCGCTATATCATACGCCTTCGTGCCTATAAAAGGGAAGAACAAAGTCCATCGGAACCGTCCGGGCTTAATTCTGGCCAGGAGCTTCACCGTCTCCATCATGTCTTCCTCGGTCTCGTAGGGCAATCCCACCATAACGAATGCCGAAGTGTGGAGGCCAAATCCGTGGGCGATGAAAAAAGCTTCCGCAATGTGGTCATTGGTCATATACCGGTTTAAGACGTCACGGCGTATCCTGTTGCTGCCGCTCTCAAGTCCGAATTTGACGATCCTGCACCCCGCCTCTTTGAGATCTCTTGCCATCTCGCGGTCGAAAACACGGGCATGTGCGTTGCAGACGAACCCGATTTTGGTTACGGCTCGGTATCTCGCGGAGAAGTCATGGAGCCATTCCTTGTCAAAAGTGAAAATGTCATCGTCAAAGATGAACATCCTGATCCCTGTATAGCGGGAAAGGAGATACTCAATTTCACCGATCACCTCATCAACGGTATGTCTCCTCAGGTAGGTTCGCGGAAGGTGGCCGTCGTCCTTATAAAGGGCCATGATTTTGTGGTTAAGGCAGTAGGTACAACGGAACGGACATCCACGGGAGGCGGTCAGGCCTACCCATCCGTCTTTAGCATCAATTATCTGCTGAAAGTCGAAGATCTCGTAATCTTTGAACGGCATATTCGCGATCTCTTTGAAGGGCCTCATAGGCGCAACTATTATGCTGCCGTTCCGTTTGTACCCTATATTCCTGATGCCCGCGGGATCACCCTTTCTCACCAGTTCCAGGAACGCATCTTCTCCTTCGCCGACGCAGATATAATCAACCACCGGTTCGGCGAGTACTCCCCGAGGGTCCATGGTGGGGTGAATCCCCCCGAAAATGATGGGCACATCCAGGTAGGTCTTGATGTTCCGGGCGATCTCAAGCGCGTATTTGCACTGAGTGGTCAGGACGGAAAACCCTATAAAGTCGGGGTTTATGCGGAGCACATCCTTCTTTATCCTCTCAAGATCAAGAGGGTAGCCGACCTGTTCGTTTACGTTTAGCAGGTGAGTCTCAATGCCTTCCGCCTTCAAAATGCCGGAAATGTAGGAGATTCCGTAGTTGAAGCCTATCTGGGCATTGAGGTTGGGATAGATGAAGAGTACGCGCATGCAGGCTCCCCTATTCGTTCTTTCATTGCCAAGACCGCACCGTACACATCTTCCACGGTTATACCGTCAAGGCATTCTCTCTTTTCGCACTTTTTGTTCTTGCACGGACTGCACGGGAGGTCTTTTCTCACGACCGTACTCCTCGGGCTGTAAGGGCCGTTTACGAGCACATCCGTGGGGCCGAACACCGCCACCACCGGCGTCCCGGCGAATGCGGCCAGGTGCATCACGCCCGTATCCCCTCCGATGTACATGTCCATCTTCCTGAGGAGGGCGAGAAGTTGGGGCACATCGGTGGGACAGGAAAGAAAGGCCCCGTCCCCGACGGTCTCCCGCAATGCACGGGCATCTTCTTCTTCTCCCGGTCCCCAGAGAATAATGACAGAAGCGTGATCTTCCTCTTTTATGCGCCGGATCAGCTGCCCGTACCGCCCTATATCCCACCGTTTGAAGGCGCTCCCTTTGCTCGAAAAAGGGTTGACTGCGTAAACGGGGGACGGGATTCCACTGCTCTCGAAAAAACGGTCGATATAGGCAACCGCTTCTGCCGGCGCCACGAGGGTAAGCTCAGGGACAGACCTGTCTGTGCCGACGTGACGAGGAATGAGCATGTTTCTCTCCACCTTATGGAGTCTCTTGTCTTTTCCCTCCACTTTCTCGTGGCAGAAGAGGTGGCTTTTTTCCTTGGCATACATTTTTCCGAATCCGATTCTCTTTCCCCCCCGGACATAGAGGGAAAGGAGGGCGCTCTTAATGATGCCGTGGAAATCAAGAATCATATCGTATTTGTCTTCTCTGAGGGTACCGAGAAAACGGTCCATTTCCTTTTTTGACTTCAGAAATCTGCCTCTTTTTAAGGCCCTCACCATAGCGCTTCTCGGAAAGCGTATGACCTTGTCGATAAAGGGTTGGTGGGTGAGCAACTCGCCCACGGACCCTTCGACGAGCCATGAGATACGGGTTTTCGGGAATTGCTCCCGAAGGGCCTTTACCGCAGGCATGGCCATAAGCACGTCACCCAAGGAACTCATCCTTATGACCAACATGCTACCTGGTATTGGCATCTTTCAAGATGGCATAGAGATGGGAAGGGATGGCAACCGCTTTTCGTTCGTTGTTCACGCAGAGGTGTTTCGTGGAACCTTGAACGAGCAACGTCTCATCCTTATAAACTGAATAATGAAACGTTAACCCGCGGGACCTCAATTCCGGCATGCTCGTCTTTACGATAATAAGGTCGTCATAGGTCGCATTGTTGTAGTATTTTGCCTCAAGATTGACCACCATGAGGTAGTAGCCAAGCCCCTCAAACTCCTTGTAAGTAAAACCCTTCTCCCTCATGTATTCGCTGCGCCCCGTCTCGAAATACACGGGATAGTTACCGTAGTAGACAACACCCATCTTGTCCGTGTCGGCGTACCTTACCCGGATCGGCACATCGACGCTTGGTATATTGCAATCGGCAGATGAACTGTCAGAGCGGGGCATTTCAGAGCGCTCTCAAGTACTCGGGCCTTAAAAGCGACGGGTCTCTCCGGTTCAGAACCTGCTTAATCGCCCTGAGTATCGCCTCTTTTTCCTCCGGTAGCCAAGCCTTGACAGGGAGGTAATTCGATGCGTGGTTCGAGGCAAAGAACATGCGGGTAACGTTGGTGTTCTGAAGCATAATGTACAACTCTTCAAGGAGCTGGTAAGGGTCCGGGACCTTGAACGTGCCTTTCTGGACCTCTTCTGCCAGTACTGTGCCCGGTACGACGATCACGCTCAATGCGCCTGCATAGTCGGGATCAATCCTGCTCAGGAATTTCCCCGTCTCTTCCGCATGAATCGCACTCCTCTCCGTGCCGCCCAAGCCGAGAAGTACGGTCACCGAGAGGGTAATGCCCGCCTCTTTCACGCGCTTCGCCGCCTCCGCCGTATTGTCGAGAAGCGTCCCCTTGCACACCTTGTCGAGAATGACTTGATCGCCTGACTCGACTCCGAGATAGATGATCTTTACCCCAAGATCTCGAAGCGCTTTCAACTCATCGACGGACTTCTTTAGTATGCTTTTTGTGTTTCCGTAAACACCAATCCGCTCAAGTTTGGGAAAGGCATCCTCTATCAGTTCCACGATAGGGAGAAGTCTCTTCTGGGGTATGATGAGGGCGTCGCCGTCGGCGATAAAGACCTTTTTCACGTAACGGGCGTACTGCTTTGCCTCCTCTATGTCCTCTTTCACTTCCTCGAACGATCGTACGCGGAATTTTTTTTCCTTGAACGAACCGCAAAAGGTACACTTATTGTGGGAACACCCGATGGCTACCTGCAGTATAAGGCTGTCCGCCTCGCTTGGCGGTCTGTAAATAGATCCTTCATACCTCATTTTTCAATCCTGTAAAGTTTTTCGCCTTCTCGCACAAAACCGTATCTGGTTCTCACCACGTTCTCGAGATACTGGTCGTCTTTCTGTAATCGGTCGATTTCCTTCAAGAGGAGCTTGTTTTCCTTCTCTATCGACGCAATGGAAGCATTGACTGTTCTGGCATCCTTCCACGTCAAGAGACAAGCAAGAACCCCGCCCTCCGAAAAGACCATTTGGAAGCCAAGAGCCGATAAAAGGATAATCAGGCCATATTTCCGTATGGCATCTTCCAACATAAAATAATCTTACCGGTAAAGCAGGCAAAAAGTCAAATGTTTGCGGGATACCCGAGAAAAATAGCCGTCCCATACGCCTTGTTGTTAGAGAAAAGAAGATGCAGGCCTGAAGGCGGACCCATGCCCGACCCCCCGACCGAAGGACCCCCCCCATGCGCAGGCGGGGAACACGGTGCGCCGCGCATGGAGCAATGGCGGGATGAATACGAAGGATGTATATCTAAAGTAAATATAGCTTGGCGTAAGCTAAACTATAGACATATAATGTTATTATGCTTTGGATTTCTGTTCTTCATTCATATCTTACTCTTTAACAGTATTTAAATCTCATAAAAAGATAGTTTATGAGAACTTGTCAGGAGGAGATTTTTGTGTTCTTAAGGTTTTTTGAGGGCACTGGTTTTGTAAAAATATTACGGGTTTTTGCTATGCCTTTTTAAAAAGACTCCGGCAGAAGGCTTTATTGTGATAAGCCGGCTGTCAAAGCTAAACTACTATAGGTGAATCAATATGCAAAAAGTAATTATCATAGGCGCAAGTAGCGGGGTTGGCCTGCAACTTGCGAAATTTATGGCGAAAGACGATTTCTGTATTGGTTTGACCGGCAGACGAACGGAATTACTTGTTAAACTCCAAAGTGAATTGCATTGCAAAACCTATAGCAGATATATGGATATTGCCAACACGCCGGAAGCTATGAAAACCCTTAATGAATTGATTGATGAAATGGGTGGAGTGGACTTAATTTTTGTAAGTAGTGGAATAGGACATATTAACTATGAGTTAAACGGGGAATTAGAACAGGAAACTATCAATGTTAATGTCTCCGGTGTGACCGCTGTTATCAATACTGCCATGCAATATTTTTTAGATAAAAAATCTGGGCATTTAGCTGTCATGTCTTCTGTTGCGTCTTTACGGGGAAACTCTGAAGGTCCTGCATACAGCGCCTCTAAAGCATATATTTCGAATTACGCAGAAGGCCTGAGATGCAAAGTCAAGAAACAGAATTTAGAAATTACTATTACCGATATAAAAGCCGGATTTATAGACACTGCTATGGCTAAAGGTGAAGGGCTGTTTTGGGTTATGCCTTTGGAAAAGGCGACTCAGCAAATATATAAAGCCCTTCTGAAGAAGAAAGATGAAGTTTATATTACAAAACGGTGGCGGCTTATAGGATTTATGCTTAAAGTGCTGCCGAAGTTTTTGTACTACAAAATATAAAAATGCCAGTCAAGTATTGAGTTGCAAATATCTCCAAAAACTTGAAGGACAAGGGCCGCAGAAAGCATGGCAAAGCATCACAACAGGACCTAACCCACAGGTAAAAGAACTCTCCTTGTGCCTTTCCTGAGATGGACTCTCAGGGCCGGCAATCACATGGCCATCGACAGAAGAATTCGGGGAACGCGCCTAAAGTCCATGTATCAGGCGGCTTGGAGAATAAGGGAGGGGATGAGCGTACTCATATTTCCGGAAGGAACATGGAGCGCGGGCAACGCCGCGCCATGTTACCCGCTCAGAACAAAATTCCGCCGGCCGGAGATCGCGGAATAGCTGTGCGCTTAAACGCTCTTGCGCTGTTATGTACGGTAGGACGCGTTTATCTTTATGTAGTCATAGGTGTAATCGGTGGTATACATATCGAACCCTGCTTTGCCATCGTGGAGGTCGATTATCACTTCGATCACTTTCTTGTCCATTCGCTGCTTCATCTCTTCTTCGTCAAAGGGGACTTCAACCCCTTCCCTGGCCACGACATGGTCTTGGAGGGTGATTTCAATCTTTGACGGCACGACAGGAACATCCGCATCGCCGACTGCGGCGATGATCCGACCCCAGTTCGGATCGCATCCGAAAAATGCGGTCTTGGTGAGCGGCGAGATGGAAATCCTTCTCGCAATCTTCTCTGCCGTTTTCTTCTTCCTGGCCCCTCTCACAACGATGTGAGCGACCCGGGTCGCGCCTTCCCCATCCCTGACGACCATCATGGCGAGCTCTTTGAGGACTTTAGAAAGAGCCTTATTGAAGGCTTTCAATTCTTTCAGATCTTCTTTTCCGGTCTTCGTGAAAAGCAGAATGGAGTCGTTCGTCGAACATTCACCGTCCACAGATATTCTTTCGAAAGTCTCTTTGGCCGCGCGAGCAAAGGACCGCCGTATCGTTTCCGGAGCTACCGGAAAATCGGTAAATACGAAGACAAGCAAGGTGGCAAAGCGGGGATTTATCATACCGGACCCTTTTGCGACGCCGATCATATGGTACGCTCTTTGCCTTCCGAACGTCTCTTCAACGGTCTTAGGGAGCGTGTCGGTTGTCATGATTGCTTTGGCAAAATCCATGTGAGATGTCTTGAGCCCCTTCCCGATGGACGGCAGGGCACGAATAACGGTGTCCGTCGGGAGCCGCTTACCGATAACCCCTGTGGACGCGAAGAGGATATCCTCCCGGTTTACCCCGAGGATGGCCGAAAGGTTCTCGCCTATGGCGGCTAAATCTCCGATACCGTCCGCCCCCGTGCAGGAATTGGCGCAGCCGCTGTTTGCGAGCACGGCCCGGACCGGCGCGCCTTCAATACCTCGATTGTAAACAATGTGGGCAGCTTTTACCTGGTTTTTCGTATAGAGCGACGAGACATACATGGGATCATTGAAGAAAGCCAGTCCGAGGTCGAGACCCGAGGCCTTGATGCCGGCTGCCGTCGCCGCAAATTGAATCCCCTCTATCATGCCTACCTCCCGCAGCACTTCTTGTATTTCTTTCCGCTGCCGCAGGGACAGGGGTCATTTCTTCCTATTTTCTTCTCCTTGTCCTCAAAGGTCGCCTGCTCGCCGCCCCTGCTCATAAACATTACGGGCTCGTCACGGGTAAGCTCTTCTTTTGCGGGCTGGACTGCGTACATCTTCTTTATCGTGTCGAGTTTCATCCTGTCCAGCATACCGATGAACAAATCAAAACTCTCTCTCTGATATTCCCTCAATGGATCTTTCTGGCCATATCCTCTGAGACCAATCCCCTCCTTCAGGTGGTCAAGAGATAGGAGGTGCTCTTTCCAGTATGTATCGAGAGAATTAAGGGTGAAAAAGTGCTCCATTGATTCAAATTGACCGTCTGCAAAGATCTTCTCCTTATCTGTGTAGACCGAGACGGCCTTTTCTCTGACCAGGTCGAGAAGGCCCTCCCTCGTCAGGTCAGTCACCTGTTCAAGGTTCAGGTCCATATGGAAGAAGAAAGTCTCGTAAATCCTGTTGTTGAGCGACGCAAGGTCCCACTCCTCCGGGTAGACTTTCTCTGGTGCAGCCTCGTACACCATCTCTTCGCATAGTTCATCAATCATGTCGAGAATGCGCTCCCTCACGCTCTCGTCCTTCATTACTTCTCTGCGCATCCCGTATATGGTTTCGCGCTGTTTATTCATTACATTGTCGTATTCAAGGAGATACTTTCTTATTTCGAAGTTGCGCCCCTCAACCCTGGTCTGGGCATTCTCTATGGTTTTTGAGATAAAAGGGTGTTCAATGGGCATATCTTCCTGCATCCCCAGTTTTGCCAGTATGGGCGAGACCCTGTCGGAGCCGAAAAGCCTCATGATCTCATCTTCCAAAGAAACGTAGAACCTGGATGAGCCAGGGTCGCCCTGGCGGCCGGCACGCCCTCTCAACTGGTTGTCGATGCGTCTTGATTCGTGCCTCTCTGTGCCGAGGATATGGAGCCCTCCCAATTTTATAACTTCTTCCTTCTCCTTCTCGCAGATGCTTCGTGCCGCCTCAAGGGCCTTTTCATACTCGGGCGTCCCAGTCTCACCCTTGGCCATGACCAAGGCGAGGGCATTCGCGTTTCCGCCTAAGAGTATATCCGTTCCCCTTCCCGCCATGTTGGTGGATATGGTAAGCGCTTTGAGCCTTCCCGCTTGGGCGACGATCTCCGCTTCTCGCTCATGGTTCTTGGCGTTAAGGATGTGGTGAGGAATACCCCTCCGTTTCAGCATATCCGAGACTCTCTCGGATTTGTCTATGGAAAGCGTGCCTACCAGCACGGGCCGCCCCTTCTTATGATGTTCCTCAATCTCGTTTATTACGGCCTTGAACTTCTCTTTCTCCGTCCTGTAGATCACGTCAGTGTGATTGGTCCGGATAAGGGGCCTGTTGGTGGGGATCACCATCACATCAAGATTATATATCTTCTTGAATTCGAGAGCCTCAGTGTCGGCCGTACCGGTCATGCCCGAGAGCTTCGTGTACATCCTGAAGTAATTCTGGAACGTGACAGTAGCCAGGGTTTGGTTTTCCCTCTCGATCTTAACGTTTTCCTTCGCCTCCAGCGCCTGGTGGATGCCATCGCTGAAACGCCTGCCGGGCATGAGCCTTCCTGTAAACTCATCAACTATGATGACCTGACCGTCTTTGACTATATAATCCACGTCACGTTGAAACATGTTGTGTGCCCTGAGCGCCTGGTTTACGTGGTGCAAAAAGTCTACATATTTAGGATCATAGAGGTTTTCGATCCTGATCAGTTTCTCGATCTTCGCGACCCCTTCTTCGGTGAGGTAAGCGCTTTTCGCCTTCTCATCTATCATGAAGTCCTGCTCTTTTTTTAGTTGGTAGATGAGCCGGTTAATCTTGTAATACTTGTCCGTCGACTCTTCCGCAGGGCCGGATATGATGAGAGGGGTCCTTGCTTCATCTATGAGAATGCTGTCCACTTCGTCGACTATGGCGTAATTGAATCCCCGCTGGGCGCACTCCTCAAGAGCGTACTTCATGTTGTCCCTGAGGTAGTCAAAGCCGAACTCGTTGTTCGTCCCGTACGTAACATCGCAGCCATAGGCTATTCGTCGCTCGTCGTCGTCGAGGCCGTGAACCACGGTGTCAACCGTGAGGCCAAGAAACTTGTAGACGGGACCCATCCACTGGGCGTCTCTTTTTGCAAGGTAGTCGTTGACCGTCACCACATGGACGCCTAGACCCGAAAGAGCGTTAAGGTATACGGGCAGGGTGGCCACGAGGGTTTTGCCTTCGCCGGTCGCCATCTCCGCGATCTTGCCTTCATGGAGCACGATGCCGCCTATGACCTGTGCATCGAAATGCCTCATGTGCACGGTGCGGCCCGCAACTTCACGGACCACAGCAAAAGCTTCGGGAAGCAGGTCATCAAGCTCTTCGCCGTTCGCAATCCTCTCTTTGAATTGGGGCGTCTTTGCCTGAAGATCCGCATCGCTCAGTCTCCCGAGCTCCTCCTCAAAATTTCGCGTGCGTTCCACTAAGGGGCGGATTCTCTTCAGTTCTCTTTCGTTCTTAGTTCCGACGATCTTCTTAATTAAATTATTAATCATGTCAATATATTTATCACATCGGGTAGTGTTTTGCCAATATAAGCAGAACATCCGCCGGATAGATCATCAGGGATGAATTTACCCGGCGGATGTTCTGACAAAGATTAATCTCTGAGGGTGGCCACCAGTCTTTCAGGATGGAGAATAACGCCGATGGCATCGGCCACATTGCTCACAAGGAGGTCTGCTTCTTTCACAAGAAGGGTTGAACAGCCCTCGCGGCCTACAACTCCGATGCCCAAGGCGGCCTCTTTCAACATCATGGCATCATTGGCCCCGTTTCCTATGGCGACGACTTTCTCGGGGCCAAGCTCTTTTATGATCCTTGCCTTTTCCTTGCCGCTTCCATCCTTGCCTACTTTAATGATGCTGAAGCCTATGGTGCTCCCTTCGTTGTCAATGTTGCCGTAACTATCTGCGGTTATTATAAAAACCTTTATATAACGCGAGACCTTCTCCATCGCGTCTTTCACGCCTTCGCTCAGCTTCCCGTCGAACGCGCATGTCCCGTTATAGTCGACTACTAAATACTCTATGTCTAGGTCCCCCCATCCGGGAATAGAAACACTGATCATAACCAAATTCCTCCTCTACGTTTTTCTAGACCTTATTGTAGCACATATTATCCGTTTTAAATATAAATATTATCCTTGCTTTTTGCTCAAATAATATTTAAATCATAGCAGTTAGCGATCGGCAACGGATGAAAGAGTTCTAACCGTCCAAAAAACTGTGGCAATCCGAGCGCGTCTCCTGCCGGTTTACCGGGCCGAAATTTGACGTTGACATAATGCAGAGGTTTCATGACCGTCGAGAAATCTGATTCCATAGAGTGCGTCATATATGATGTGGATGGCGTCCTCTTCGACTCCCTTGATGCAAACGGAAGATTATACGGCAAGATAGCGGCATCCATGGGGAGGGGGCCGCTATCCGGCGATGAGTTGCATTACTGCCACACTCATACGGTCTATGAAGCAATCAATCGCCTTTTCCGACACGAAAAAGAATTGGAGAGAAAGGCGCTTGAGTTCCTCAAAAAAGTGGATCTAAGTGAATTCATCGTCTTTTTAAAAATGGAACCCCATCTGCTGGAGACGCTCGCAACTTTAAGAGAGCGGATGATCAAGACAGCGATATGCACCAACAGGACTACGTCCATGCCGCACGTGATGGATCGGTTCAATCTCTGGCCTTACTTCGACACGGTTGTCACTGCCCTTGATGTAAAATATCCAAAACCCCACCCAGGGTCAGTGGAGAAAATATTGGAAACCCTTCATGCGGACAGGGAACGTACCCTATTCCTGGGGGATTCCGAAGTGGACCGGGAAACGGCCCTCTCGGCGGGCGTCAGGTTTATCGCTTATAAGAACGAGGAGATCGCGACGGACGGTTTAATCAATGACCATCTCGACCTGCTGGGGCTTCTTTCGACTGACTGCTCTCAGTCTCAAGGATGACCTTTTTCCTCCTAAAAATGGTATAGATCGGCCCTGACAGGGCATAGCCCACGGTCCCTATGAAAAGGGTGATCTGAGGCTCGCTGGAGACGATCACGAGGAGCATAATGGCCACCACGGTGGATCGGAACGGCTTCCCCTTGAAAAAGCCCATGTCTTTGAAGCTGTAATACCGCACGTCACTTACCATGAGAAAGGCAAGGACATAAACAATGATGGGCATTGCCACCGTCTTCGGTTCCGCAGAGAACCCGAGATATGAGTAAAAAAAGACGATTCCCGCGATCACTGAAGCCGCTGCGGGTATGGGAAGACCGAGAAAATGCTGCTTTTGTACGCTGTCGGCCTGCACGTTGAACCTTGCGAGCCTGAGGGCACCACACGCCACATAGAGGAACGCGGCAAGCCACCCGAATTTGGGATAGACATTAAGCGCCCACATGTATGCAAGGAGCCCAGGCGCCACGCCAAAAGCGATTACATCAGAAAGGGAGTCATATTCCACCCCGAACCTGCTGCTTGAGCCCGTAAGTCTTGCAACCCTGCCGTCCAGCATATCGAATACGGCGGATATGAAGATGGCGCCGGCCGCATGGGTAAATCTTCCATCAATGGTGGCAATCATGGAATAGAAACCCGAGAAGAGGCTAACCGATGTCAGTAAATTCGGCAGTATGTATATTCCTTTACCTTTCCGTTTTCTCATGGTGGTCCCTTTTTTTGAGCGACTCCTCAAGCCCTTTTCGCTGTTCGTGCCAATTTCTGCAACGCTCCGGCTTTATTCGGCTATGGGTCCTTTTCTTGCCAGGATCGTGACCCCTGCCCTCACTCTCTCCTGCAAGTCTACCATAGGTTCATACTCCTTTGGCAGATACACATCAACTCTGGAGCCGAAGGATATGATGCCCACGGGTTGTCCCTTTTTAACTTCGTCTCCACCTTTTACATAGCAGGTGATGCGGCGAGCCAGAAATCCTGCGATCTGGACCATGAGTACCGCATCGCTGCCACTCCCGATGAGTATATAGTTCCTCTCGTTTACTTGGTCGACATCTTGTTTGAACGCCATGGCAAACTCGCCGCTCCTATGCCGTACCGTGCTTACACGGCCGGAGGCGGGCGCCCTGTTTACATGAACGTCGACGGGAGACATGAATATGCCGATTCGCTTTCTCTTTTCGCCCAGAAATTCGCTGTCGAAGACATCGCGCACCTCCACCACCTTCCCATCGGCCGGCGAGATGATTGTTCCCGCCTCATCGACCGTCACCCGTTTCGGGTTCCGGAAAAAAAAAACAGAAAACATGACAAAGAGGAAGCAGGCGAGGGCAAGCACTCGATAATGAAAAGCAGTAAAAAAAATGAACAGGGCAAAGGAGGGGATCAGAAACCTGAGCCCCTCCTTTGCGATAAGAGATTCTTTCAATCTTTTCTCCTGATCCAGCCCATCATGCTCCGGAGTTGTGTTCCCACTTTCTCAATAAGGTGTTCACTCTCTATTCTCTTCAATGAATTATATACGGGTCTGCCGCACATGTTCTCAAGTATCCATTCCCGGGCGAACTCGCCGCTCCTGATCTCATCGAGAATTTGCCTCATCTCTTCCCTCGTCTCTTCCGAGACGACCCTATTGCCTCTCGTGATATCGCCGTATTCGGCGGTATCGCTGATGGAGTAACGCATATACGAAATGCCTCCTTCGTACATAAGGTCAACGATAAGCTTCAGCTCATGGAGGCACTCGAAATAGGCGATCTCCGGCTGGTAGCCGGCTTCCACCAAGGTGTCAAACCCGGCCTTCACGAGTTCGGAGGCGCCGCCGCAGAGAACCGCCTGCTCGCCAAAAAGGTCTGTCTCCGTCTCTTCCGCAAAAGTGGTCTCAAGTACACCGGCCCTTGTGGCGCCAATTCCCTTCGCGTAGGCCAGGGCTTTTTTCTTTGCTTTTTTTGAATGGTCCTGGTAGACGGCGATGAGTGACGGAACGCCCGCCCCGCGTTCATATTCCCTTCTTACGAGATGGCCCGGGCCTTTAGGGGCGACCATGATTACGTCGATATCCGGCGGCGGAACAATCTGGCTGTAATGGATGTTGAAACCATGGGAGAAAACGAGGGTCTTTCCTTTTTTCAGGTTCTGTTTTATCTCTTCGTTGTAGAGTTTTGCCTGGAGGTTATCTTGGGCAAGTATCTGGATCACCTCCGCATCTTTCGATGCCTTTGCCGCGCTTACGGGCTTGAATCCGTGGTCCTTGGCTATCTTGTAATTCGGCGTGCCTTCAAGCTCCGCCACCAAAACATCTATCCCGCTGTCTCTCAGGTTCTGGGCTTGCGCATGTCCCTGACTGCCGTATCCTATGATGGCAACCTTTGCACCTTTCAATACGTTGAGGTCGGCATCTTTGTCGTAATACATTTTAGTAGCCATCTTCTTCTCCTCCTTTGGAATGTTTTTCTTTCATTTTTATTGTTTTCTCCCCGCGCATCATGGCAATAGGGCCGGTCCTCACAAGCTCTTTGATGCCGAGAGGCTTGATAAGGGCAAGAAAAGCCTGGATTTTCGCCTCGTCGCCCGTTATCATTATGGTATACGTCTTGGGGGAGACGTCTATGATCCTGCCCCGGAAAATTTTAACCATACGGGGTACTTCCTCTCGGATCTTGTCGTCCGTACTTACCTTCACAAGGACCATCTCCCGGGAAACATAATCCGCATCTTTGAAATCGACAACTTTTATGACGTTGATCAGCTTGTTGAGTTGTTTCAATACCTGTTCAATGATGGCATCGTCACCCTCTGTCACTATAGTCATAGAGGAGGTGGTGGGATCAAGCGTCTCGGCAACGCAGATGCTCTCAATGTTGAAGCCCCTGCCGCTAAAAAGCCCCGCCACCCTCGACAACACACCAAATTCGTTTTCAGCAAGTATTGATATTATATGTCTCACAAACCCTCCTATACGAGAAGCATTTCCCGTAGCGACGCCCCTGCGGGAACCATGGGATAGACCGATTCCTCAGGATTGACGAGTATGTCGACGAAAGCGGGCCGTTTGTCCTGAAATGCCGCGCGAAGCACGCGATCCACATCTTCCTCTTTTTCTATCCTGAATCCCGCTGCTCCGTAAGCCTCCGCGACCTTGACAAAATCGGGAGCATACTGCATGGGCGTCCATGTGTACCTTTTTTCATAGAAAAGCTCCTGCCACTGTCGTACCATCCCGAGATACCCGTTGTTCAGAATTACGACTTTGACAGGAAGCCCGTATTGGACCGCCGTCGCAAGTTCCTGGATATTCATCTGAATGCTCCCGTCACCTGCAATATCAATGACCAGAGCGTCTGGGTAGGCCACCTGGGCCCCGATACCGGCAGGAAATCCGAACCCCATGGTTCCGAGTCCTCCGGAAGTAAGAAGGGTCCTGGGCTTCAGGAACTTGTAGAACTGGGCCGTCCACATCTGGTTCTGCCCCACTTCGGTGGTTATTATGGCATTGCCTCCCGTGATGTCGAAAATCCTCTCGATAACATACTGGGGCTTGAGTGTTCCGTTTCTCATGTAGGTAAGCGGATATTCCTTTTTCCAGCGCTCGGTCTCATGGATCCACTCGGAGATATGGGACTGATAATTCTCGAAATCATCCCTGTCCTCCGTTGCAATCTCAATCATCTTCCTGAGCACATCCCTGGAGTTACCCACGATCGGTACGTCGACATGTATGTTCTTGCTTATGGATGTAGGGTCAATATCTATATGGATGACCTTCGCATGGGGGGCAAACTCATCAACTTTTCCCGTTGCCCTGTCGTCAAAACGCGCTCCAACCGCAATTATCACATCGGATTCCGTGATTGCCATGTTTGCAGCATATGTCCCGTGCATCCCCAACATACCGAGAAACAGGGGATGATTCCCCGGAAATCCGCCAAGCCCCATGAGTGTGTTCGCTACCGGGATTGAAAGCATGCTGGCAAGCTTTGTCAGCTCCTCGGACGCCCCGGATAAGATGATTCCACCGCCAGCGTAGAATACGGGCTTCTTCGACGATGCGATAAGTTTCATCGCCTTCTTGATCTGACCCAAGTGCCCCGTGTAGGTTGGCTGATAACTCCTGATGTGGACCTTGTCGGGATACTTGAACTCTCCCAGTGCCGCCGACACATCCTTCGGTATGTCAACGAGAACCGGTCCCGGCCGACCGGACTTCGCGATATAAAACGCCTCTTTTATGATCCGGGCGAGGTCATTCACATCCTTAACCAGATAGCTATGCTTGGTACACGGCCTCGTGATACCCACAATATCAACTTCCTGGAACGCATCGTTGCCAATTAGCATGGTCGGAACCTGGCAGGAAAAAATTACCAGAGGGATGGAGTCCAGATAGGCCGTGGCGATGCCGGTTACCGCATTTGTGGCTCCCGGACCGGAGGTGACAAGAGATACACCCACCCTGCCGGAAGCCCTGGCATATCCGTCGGCCGCGTGCACGGCGCCCTGCTCATGCCTCACCACAATCTGCCCGATGTCGGACAGGCCCAATGCATCGGTTATGTTAAGAGTGGCTCCTCCGGGGTAACAAAACAGGGCGTCGATACCCTCCGCTTTCAGCGCTTCCACAAAGATTTGTGAGCCGTTCTTCTTCAATTACCCTTCCCCTTTCTTCATTGCTTTAGCTGTCTTTTCCATAAGGTCCTTGAAATAGAGTTTCTTTTTCTTCAAGACCTTGGTTTCAAGCTCCTCATCCTCAGTGAGGTAGGATTTCTTGAGCAACATCTGCAATCGGCTGTCCAGAGCTGCGTGTTGGTCTTTTGCATCGTTATATATCTTCTCGTTTTCGCTCTCGCTCCGCTCGGTCATATTTCTTATCTCCTCAAGAAACCAGACTGGCAGCATCCGGTCCGCTTTTTACATAATCTTGTGCGAGAAACATCATCATCTTCCGGGAATTATGAATCTCGGCTCTATGTTCCCGGAGAACGCCCCGTTACGTCCAGATGGAGGCATCCTTCATTCCCGCCTTTTGATGCCCGCTGTATCCCTCTCGCAAAACAACCCTTATTATACAAAATCAAAGGGGTACAAGACACCATTATCATAAGTTTAATTGAGATATGGTATAGGAAATATTGAAAAAAGTCAACTCACCCGCCCCCGCCTCTTTCTCTCACCGCTACCCCCCTACTCTTCCCCCGGGGGCGTCTATCCCGGTGTCTGCCTTGCATCAGGGGTTCTCTGCTCGTTTCGCCTATTACGGCGTGTCGTATGCCTTCATGAGGGGCGGTCTCGTGTGCTGCTTGATGCTTTCGGTAGCGAAAGGGCCTCTTCGTTGGCAGAATTGGGCGGCCCCGGCGGCGGAAGCTGCTCGTGTCCTTGACAATCTTGCCTTGGGCTACCTTTTAAAAGGTCCGGTGCGGGTGCGGTTTCTTTTTGCCAGGCACTGCTTCTGTTGAGGGAAATGCGGACCCAAGGTCCTTGGCTGCCGCTTCTGTGTAGCAATGTTGGCTTGATTGTTCAGGTAATCGTGGGACTGGGTGAGGGTGAAGCACAAAAATTCTTCGCGGTCACCCTAAAGACGGCTCGCATCAACAACAGATATACCGACACGGCGAAACAGAAACCCCGTTCGCACACAACGCGGTGTCGTATAAGCCGGTTAATTACTACTCCTTCTTGAGATAGACCAAGTCGGATGCGGAGAAGCTGCCTCCTGACACGCTGGTGGCCCACGATGCGTCAATACCGAAGAGCTCGCCCACTTTGAGCTCTCCTTTATAGCTCCCTTTCACCTTGCCCAGGGGCATATTTGTTCTGGAATCCATGATCTGCTCGCCTGGCGCGTAGACTTCAAGGATAGCTCCCTTGTCGAGCCCCGAGAGTCTTCCGGCATTGATGTAAACCTTCTCGTTCTCGAAAGACGCGATCCTCGCGTGCCAATCAATTGAAAGGACCGTTTTCAGGAGGTCGTCGGCGATTATTTCGATAGAAAGGTCAATGGCGCGGATCTTCGCCTTTTCCGTGCTCAAATCGCCTTTTTCCCGGGAGAGAAATACGGGGTTCCTCCCGGAAAATTGTTTCAGAATAGTCCCGGTTTCGGTATTATAGACGTCGAGGCCCATTTTAGATATAGCAAATGCGGTCTCTTTCTCGTCTTTCCCTTCAATCTTGGATGTGCTCGTGAATATATCGGAAAGAGTCCCTTTCAACACCGCCTGAACGCCGTAAATCTCATTCAAAGCCTTCATATTCTTGGGGTCTGTCAGCGACCCCGTGAGGTTCGTGGTTCCAGGATCGACACAAATAATGGCGTTCGTGTTTTCAATCCTGGAAACGAGTCTCCTTGTCGCAAGCTCTCCCAAGGCCTCCGCTTTATAGTTCGTGAGATCGGTGATGGGGAGCACGATGACCTTGCGCTTCATCTTCGGCGAGGGATAGGCAAAAGGAAGGGCCGGTGTGGTCATATAACCCGTCATTCCGGGAGGCATGGCTCCCATCTGGGCAGGGTACGCCATTTGCGGGGCCAACCCTTTTTTCTTGTAATCCTCTTCAAGTTTGGCCAGCCTGCTTTCAAGCTCCTCCCTGTCTTTCTTGCTTGAACCGCTTAGTGCGGTCGACACTACCTCTCCGAGTCCCGGCACGTATTGATCTTTCCTTATCCAGACATATTCGGGCTCATACGGTGTCAGCATGTACTTCTTGTTGCGGGTATATATATACTCTATTCCGTCAAGTATCTTTATATCCCCGGGCTTCACGTCCAGCACATCCAGCCTGTCGCCCCTGTCGTCCTTCTGGGCGGGAGTATCGCTTTTTGCAGCCGCCTCCTTCGGGGCTGTTTTGGCCGATCCCGTCTTTTTACCGGAAAAGGGCATGGAACTGCACGCGAAAAGCAAGAAAACAAGCAGAAAGGTTAGGTATTTTTTCATCAAATGATTATACCCGTATCGGGCAATAAAGTCAATCCTGGTGCGCTGCAGGCCGCTTTCATTCCCCTGGTGTCGTCTCCTCTAATCTGGCCGCTGTGCATATCAGGCGTATTACAATTTAGGCAAAAATCTATTGACAAACTATCTAAAATAATTGACTTCAATCTTAATTTTTGATAAAACGAAATTTTATTATTAAATTTAGGAGGTGTAATAATTATGTGGGAACAAGACATTAAAATTGATGAATTAAAAGAAATAAGAATGCGCCCGAATGTTTATTTTGGTGTAGGTGCTATTTCCAAGATAAATGATATTGTAGAAAGTCTTAAGTCAAAATCTATAGACAAAATAATCGTTGTTTCGGGCAAAAACGCCTATAAAACAACAGGCGCATGGGATTATGCAGAAAAAGCCCTTAAGCAGCATAACATCGGTTATGTTAATTATGACAAAATCACGCCCAATCCCACCACGCATCAAATTGATGAAGCGGTTAAAATCGCGGCTGATTTTGGTGCTAAAGCAGTAATTGCAATCGGCGGAGGCTCGCCCATTGACGCAGGTAAATCCGTTGCTATTTTGCTGAAATATCCTGAAAAAAACTGCTCAGAGCTTTATGGTTACGAATTTACTCCGGAAATTGCCGCTCCTGTTGTAGCAATTAACTTAACCCATGGAACAGGCACTGAAACAAATCGTTTTGCGGTTGTGACAATACCCGAAAAAAACTTCAAGCCGGCCATTGCTTACGATTGCATATATCCTTTCGCCTCAATTGACGACCCCGCTTTAATGACAAAGCTTTCTCCGGAGCAAACGCTTTATGTTTCCATAGACGCGGTAAATCACGCCGTCGAGGCCGCCACAACTATAGCAAGTTCACCTTATTCAATAACTTTGGCAAAAGAAACCATCAGGCTTGTTGCAAAATATCTACCTGAAGTTATTAAAAATCCTGAAAATTTAACGGCAAGATATTTTCTTGCCTACGCGTCGCTTTTAGGCGGAGCAAGTTTTGATAACGGACTTCTTCACTATACGCACGCACTGGGGCATCCTTTGAGTGCGGTTAAACCCGAACTTTCGCACGGCTTAAGTCTTGCCGTGCTGCTTCCCGCGGTTTTGAAATATATATACAAGGAAAAATCAAATACTCTTGCAGATATTTTTTCTTCTGTCGTAAATGAAACATGTGGGTCACCGGATGAATTTGCAAAGAAAATAGAGCAGTGGATTTTTGACCTTGGGATAAAATCTAAGCTTCAAGATGAAGGCTTTACAGGCGAAGATATACCAAAACTGGTTGATCTGGTTTACACCACGCCTTCTTTGGAGCTTCTTTTGAGTTTAACCCCGTTGCAAAATACCAAGGAAATTGTTACGGCAATATATAATGAGTCTTTGACTGCTTATAATTCGTAAATATATTGAGCTGGAACTGAAACAATTAAAAACAATAGAGAGGGGTGGAACCCTCTCTATTTGTGGAACGCATTGACTAAGCCGGAAATCTTCGGGCTCTGGCAATATCAAATGATGTGTATCTTTAGGTGAACACCCTCTCAATCATTTCTTCTAATGTGGTATCGTTGTTTTTGCTGATGTAATCGCGTATTTCATTATCCTTTTCTTCCGGTTGTGTCCAGATAGTTTCGCAAATTAGTTCGCGGCCGATGGAACTTACGCTGACATTAAGCCACTTGAATGATAGCAACTGCCGATTCTTTGCGTTATTTTACCTCAATTATATTTTGTCGTTTGTCGTTCGAAATTGGTTGCAAAATAACCCATCTCCCCTTTGAGACTATTGCATCACAACCATATTGGTATAATCGACTCCTTATCGGCATATTTTCTTTTTCAATTTCAAAATTCTACTTCTGTGCGCTTTTGATAAATCGCTTGTTCTAGCGTCCAAGACTTCGAAAAACACTTCTTTGTTGTCAAGACCTATACAAACAGAAATCCGTTCAGTGTGTTGCGGAATGTCCTTTGCCCTACAATTTTTGATGTGGTTAAGTAGAATAGGGAATACCTCTATCCGGCAATCGCTGTTAACTCTGCATAGTTCGGCAAAAACGCTAATGCTGTTATCAACCGTAATTACGCTTCCTTTTTTGTATGCTGTGATAATTTCTGATAAGCGGCTACTTATTATTTCTGGTTTAATCGAAGCAACGCAGGATAACGCTTTCATGCTTCCCCAAACAATCCGATTCTCTTTATCGGATAAAGCGGTGATGAAATCATCGGCAAAATCCGCAATCAAAACTGGCTTTCTTTGCCCTATCTCATACAAAACTTTAATGCAATCATTGGCTATGGCTTTGTCGTTCGATTTTAATCCAGCAATAATCTCGGCAATTCCTTTTTTATCCATATTTTCGCATAGCTTTTCCGCAATCTGAATATTAGGAGCTTCATCATTGCGACCAAGCCGACAAGCCAATAATTCAAACATCTGGCGATCCTTCTGATTTGTGCCGCAAAGTGATATGGATTTCCTATTCTTTATAGGGGTTTTTTCCCGCCGCGAGACCATAGCTTTCGTCAATACGGCGAAAGACTTCTTCAATGGGAACCGATCCGTCAAGACAAATTGTGACCCAATGCTTCTTATTCATATGATAGCCGGGATAGTATTTCTTTCCGTCTACCACAACATCTATTTCTTCCGAGTTCATTCGTAAGTCGATTATATCGACCGTGCCGTCTTCACACAATCCCAATTTTTTCTTTGGTAAGAATTAGGAGTGCAGCATACCATTTCGAGTTATCCTGCCGCCTGTAAACTGCGTTTTCAGGGAACTGCTTCCAAAGATACTGAAGTTCATCATGATACTTTTCCCGAACATAGCAAATGACCTGCTTCGCCCCATCACTCTTAAAAATATCGGCCTCGCAGCAGTTATTGGCAATCGAATCAAGCATACGTTCATATTCTTCGCGCAATCTGCCGACAAATGAACCCGAAGCATTAGAAATGCGATGGAGGACATAACGTTCTTTTGAAGATAGGTCAAATACTTCTGCGGTTACCTGCCCCTCTCTTGTGACAGCGACAATCATCTCAAATTGGCCGTCAACCAAAGCGGTAGAATAGACATAACCATTTTCATTCTCAGTAAATCCAAAGGGAAGGAGTTGACCGATCTTGATTTTTCGATTTTTTAGCAAATCATTTGAAAAGCTTATAAGGAAAATCTCCTTATGATTTCATCAAAAATATATGGACACTTGAGCCTGAAAGATTTGCAAGTGACCCAAACCATTTCAATGTGGGGGGTAAACACCATCTCTGAACGTGAAAAGGTGGTTCGGATTGTCTGGTGATGGTGGAGGTGGCGGGAATCGAACCCGCGGCCCCCTCGTTGCGAACGAGATGCTCTCCCGCTGAGCTACACCCCCTGATTCAGGCTTTATAATATTATCTTATGGCTATCAATAGCAAGGATTTTCTTTGGTGAAAGGTATTCTTATTGGTGCAGGTTCGAGGAAAAAACCGATTCACCGAACCGGGAAAATCAAGGTTGCAGCCATGGATCACACTCACCCGCAACGGGGCGGCCGAGATAGCGGTCCGGCCTGAGCAAGGCTGGTCGAATGGCGGTTTCCTAAAGGTGCGATCTCCGGCGCCAAGTATTTTAAGGATCATAAAGGCACATGATCATGAGAGTTCTTTCTATGGGCCTCGGTCAGCGGTTAAGTATGTTCTTTATGGTTTGCTTCAGTTCATCCGTGTCCGCCGACTTCACCACATACCCGTCGGAGACCCAGCTCGAAAAGTCCTGTTTGAATTCACCGTATGCCGAGCAAAGGATCACCGGCTGGTCCTTATTTATATTCTTAATTTCGCTCAGAACCTGTATGCCATCAATACCGGGCATCTTTATATCCAAGATCATTATATCGAAGGTCCCGTTCTTGAATTTTTCTATAGCTTCGTAGCCGTTGGAGGCAAGATCCACCTCATAGCCCTCATCTTCAAGCTCCTCTTTGAAGAGTATTCTTATATTTTCCTCGTCGTCAGCAACCAACAGCCTTATGGTTTTCATAAAAGCTCCCCCCCTAATATTGTATGATTATTCTGCACGGGAAGATAGACCAGAAACGTCACGCCTTTTCCTACCTCGTTTTTTATATCAATCCGGCCGCTATGGTTCATAATGATCTTGTTCGATATGGCAAGCCCAAGACCAGTCCCTCTTTCCTTGGTGGTGAAGAAGGGGTTGAAGAGGTTGTCCAGTATGGAAGGGTCGACTCCGCCTCCTGTGTCGGAGATGGAGGCAAAAAGGAACTCTCTTTTGTCCCGGATCATTTCTCCTGTTTCTATTTTGATCTTCCCTTTGCCATTCATGGCTTCAAAGGCGTTGATCAGAATGTTGATCAGAACCTGCTTGATCTGCTGACTGTCGCAGGTTATGGAAGGCAGAGGCTCCCGGTAATTCTTCTCGATCGTGACGTCCTTCCACGAGCTGTCAGAGATGAAAAGGGAAAGCGCTTCATCAAGCGTGCTGTTTATATCGCATGTACCCGTCATTACAGGTGTTTTTTTTACATAGCTCAGTATCTCTTTGAGAATTGATTCGAGACGGGTTACCTCCTTGATGATTATATCTACGTACATGCTTTCCGGCTGATCAAGGCGGGTTTTTTTGGCGAGCCTCTTGGTAAATCCTCCGATTATAACAAGAGGGTTCTTGATCTCATGCGCGATATTTGCCGTCATTTCTCCCAGGCTCTTCAATTTTTCCTGCTCAATGAGCCTCTTTTGGGCGTCGGAGAGCTCTCGCACCACATCCCGGAGCCGCCTGTTGAGCAAAGTGTTTTCCAGGCCGTTGGACATATAGTTCGATATGGTGTTTATGAGGGAACGCTCGTCTTCGTCGGCGGCAAAGCCCTGCCCTCTCGCGACACCCATTGTGATGGTCCCGATTATACGGTTCTTGGAGAGTATCGGGGAGACATAAAGCGAGAACTCAAGGGTCATCTCTTCTGCGTCCGGGGTCCGATCCTTGAGGGTTATGGATCTCCCGCTTTTTATAGACTCATGCTCGGTCTCACTCACACGCACCATCGTCTCGGCGTCTATAGTGCCATACGTGAACCTCTGCGTACCAATCCGCAAGAACGGGTACTCCAGTTTGATGGTCACAAACTTCGCATTCAGCGCCTTGCCGATAATGAGGGTGATGGTCCGAAGGAGTTCCTCGGGTTCCACATCCGACGTGAGCACCTTTCCCAGTTCAGAGAGCGTGGCAAGTTCGCTAATCCTCTTCTTCGAGCCGAGGATCAAGGCATATGTGCGCAGCACCCCGCCGATTTCTCTCGAAAGAATGGCGAGAAGGGTCTTTTCCGGGTCGCGTATCACGCCCCTTGAGGAGACCGCCACGAGCACCCCGTGGAGATAGCTGTCATCAGATAGAGGGAGAAACGCATAAGCCCCTCGGTTTCTGCTAAGTCCGCTCATCTCGGGATAGAAAGGGCACCCCAGCTTCGGAGACACATCCTTTGCGGTATAGTATTGGGGCGCCCTTTTTTGGGCCACGCCCCCCACAACGCCTTCCCCTACGCGGCATCGGTGTTTGCTCAGGATCTTGAAGAGGGCGCTGCCGTCATTCATGAACCTGCACGTGAGCTTCTTGTCCTGATCAAGGATGTAGACTATTACCTCTTCAAAACCCAGGTCCTGCCCTATAATATTCAGGATTGACCTGATCCGGGAGGATATCTCAAGGTTGGAGTGGGATATCTCTATTACCTTCCCTAAGAGCTCAGTGTAATTCATGGGTACGTATCGCCCTTTCATATAACCCAAGGTACTCTTTCGCGGATCTCTCCCAGGAGAAGTCAGCGGTCATGCACCTTTTCACAAGGGTTTGCCATGCCGCTTTGTCCTGGTATACCTTAAGGGCCCTCTGCAAGGCGTCAAACATCGCCTCCTTCGTATAATCATAGAACTTGAAGCCGGTCCCTTCATCCGGTTCCATGGTGTAATCTATTATGGTATCTTCAAGTCCGCCCACACCCCTTACGACAGGGATCGTCCCGTATTTGAGGCTGTAAAGCTGGTTTAGGCCGCAAGGCTCGTAACGGGAGGGCATGAGAAACATGTCCGCTCCTGCTTCAATAAGATGGGCAAGGCGGTTGTCATAGGTGATCTTTACGCCAAAAGAGTTCCGGAGGCTTTTTGCCATCTCGGTGAAGAGCTCGTGGTATTTTCTTTCCCCCGTCCCAAGAATCACGTACTGGGGCCCAAGGGCGAGCATCTCCTCAAGGCCTGATGAGATGAGATCAAAGCCCTTTTGATCGGCAAGCCTTGATATGGTGGCGATGAGAGGCGTTGAGCTGTCCGCCGGTAATCCGAAGGCCTGCTGTACCGCCTCCTTGCACACCGCCTTATTGCTCGTGTCCTCTGCGTTATACCTGGCGGGAAGGAACTCGTCCGTTTCAGGGCTCCAGTCCTGGTGGTCTATCCCATTGATTATGCCAAAAAGATCCTTCTTTCTTGTACGCAGGATCCCGTCCAGGCCGTAGCCGAACTCCTGCGTCTGTATCTCCTCGCTGTATTTCTTGCTCACCGTACTGATTATATCAGAGAATATGATACCCCCTTTTAGGAAATTGATGTTGCCGAAAAACTCAAGGTAATCAGGGGTGAAGTATTCCCACCCTATGTTGAGCAGGTGCATGTCGTGATGCCAGAAGATCCCCTGGTAGCCAAGGTTGTGGATGGTGAAGACTGTGGCGATGTTCTTAAGGATGGGGTCATCCCTGTAGATTGTCTTCAGAAATACAGGAGCAAGGGCGGTTTCCCAGTCGTTGCAGTGGAGCACGTCAGGCACGAACCCCGTCTCCTTGATAGCCTCAAGTATGCTTTTCGAAAAAAAGATGAATCTCTCGGCGTTGTCGAGGTAATCGCCGTCCGGGGTGCTGTAGAGGTAGTCCCTGTAATAGTACTCGTCGTTTTCCACAAGATACGCCTTGACCCCGTCATAGGCGCTCTCCACGATCTCCGCCTCCACAACCGCCTGCGACACTTGGCACGCAATCTTCAGGTTCTTGTATTCCAGCGGGAATTTTGTCTCATCAATGCCCTTGTGCTTGGGCAATATAACTCGCACATCGGCGCCCAGTTTATTGAGCACCTTCGGAAGCGCACCGGTGACGTCGGCAAGCCCTCCAGTTTTTTTGAACGGGAATATTTCGGGAGAAGCGATCAGGATCTTCATGCAGCACCCCCTCTATATAGTAGTGTCCCTCAAGTATTCGGTAGCCTCTTCGGGGGGAGTCGGATTTATGTAGAAACCTGTCCCCCATTCAAATCCAGCCATCTTAGTAAGCCTGGGAATGACCTCAATATGCCAGTGATAATGGGGCATATCGCCGTTGCCGAAAGGCGCCGTGTGGATCATGAAGTTGTAAGGCGGGGCATTCAGCGCCTTGTTGTACTTTTTGAGGATCACCGAGAGCGCTTCTGCTACTTCATAAAAGTTATCTTCTTTGCCCCTCTCTACAAAATACGGCTCGTGCCTCTTTGGGACGATCCATGTTTCAAAGGGAAATCGTGGGGCATAGGGCGAGAGGGCGATGAAGTGGGCGTTCTCAAATACTACCCTAACGCCGTCCTCCTTCTCTTGGGCAATTATGTCGCAGAAGATGCATCTGTCTTTGTAGCGGTAGTACGTGAGACCTCCGTTTATCTCTTCAAGCACCCTCCGCGGGACAATCGGGAGCGCGATCAGTTGAGAGTGGGAGTGGTCGAGGGAGGCTCCCGCGATGGACCCCTGGTTCTTGAAAACCATGACGTATTTGAACCGTTTATCTTTCGCGAGGTCAAGCACTCGCTCCTTGTACGCCACAAATACGTTCTCAATGGCGGTCGTCTCCATGACCGAGAGTGTTTCGCCGTGGACCGACGTTTCCACGATCACCTCATGGGCCCCGACTCCGTTCATCCTATCATAGAGGCCCATACCCTCCTTGTTCAGGTCGCCTTCAATTCTGAGCGCGGGGAATTTGTTCGGGACCACGCGAAGGGTCCACCCCGGACTGTTTGGCGGCGAAAAGTCCCTTCTGATAGAGTAGACTTCAGGAGGGGTCATGTTCTCGTTACCAGGACAGAGCGGGCACATGCCAGCCTTTGCCGAAGTCCCTTCTTCGGCGAAAAAGACCGGCCTTTTCCCTCTTTCAGTGGAAATTATGACCCATCTATCAATAATCGGGTCCTTCCTCAGTTCAGGCATACGTCACTCCATCCCCTCAATATTTTGACTTGGTACCCGACGCGTGGTATATATTGCGGTGATACCGATTAAAGATAACATACCGACGCGCACATATCCAATTATAACCACATGCCTTATCATTGTAAACCTTGCGGTTTTTCTCATGCAAAAATTGTACCTGCACGGACACGCAGATGAAGAGGTTTACAGGTACTTAGGGCTTGTGCCCAAGGAATTCATCGCTGCTTTTCGCTCCAGGTGGGACCTCATACCCTATAATATGCTTACCCTGTTTACCTCCATGTTCCTTCACGGCGGCATCCTCCATATTGGAGGGAACATGCTTTATCTCGCGATTTTCGGCAATAACGTGGAGGACGCCTTTGGTCACATGAGGTTTCTTTTCTTTTACATCGTCTCCGGCCTGATTGCAGCGACTTTTCAGATCTTTTATGACCCGGGCTCCGCAGTGCCTATGATAGGCGCCAGCGGGGCTGTCGCGGGCGTCCTGGGATCATATCTTGTGCTGTTCCCTCTTGCCCGCGTCAAGACGATCCTTTTCATTGTTATCTTCATCAAGATCGTGGAAATACCCGCTATCATTCTTCTGACAGTCTGGTTCATTATGCAGGTGCTTCTTTCCTATGGCGGGGAGGGTGTGGCTTGGTATGCCCATATCGGAGGTTTCATTTTTGGCCTCGTGACTGCCAGGCTTCTCAGCACAAAAAAGAAAAGGCGCAGGCGATGAGCCGATGTTTCACGTGAAACATCTCCCGTGAACGGCCATATGAATGTTCTTCTCGTCAACCCGCACATATATGATTTTGCGGCTTACGGCTTCTGGTCAAGTCCGCTCGGCCTTCTCTACCTCGGGGGTATACTAAGGAAAAACGGCATGAACCTCAGGCTCATTGACTGCATGGTCACGCTAGATGTGAAGCGCAAACCCGATGGACGCGCCCCGTTTCTCAAGAAAAACGATCCTCGCCCCCTGCCCGCACCCCTCGCGGGCATCAGGAAGCGACTCAAACGATATGGCATGTCCGACGCGCGCCTGCGTGAAGCGCTGCTCTCTGCAGACCCTCCCGACCTTGTCCTTATAACCTCCATCATGACCTACTGGTATCCTGGAACAAGAGAAGCTGCCTCCCTCATCCGCGAGGCCTTTCCCGCAGCAAAGATCGTGGTCGGTGGGATTTACCCGTCCCTTTGCGCCGACCATGCTTTCGCAAACCTGCGGGACGCCCACCTTGTCTTAAACCATACCCAGGTTGACCGCCTCTACGCCTACATTGAGGAGAGTCTATCTTTCCCTCTCTCCTTCAAGCCCTCCCCCTACGACCTTGACACCCTTCCCTACCCAGCCTTCGACCTTTACGAATCTATTCCCTTCGTTCCTCTTCTCACCTCCTATGGCTGCTCCTTTGCCTGTGCCTACTGTGCTACCCCCTACATGCATCCCGCAATAGTCCGCCGCAACCCTGCGCATGTTGTTAGCGAGATCCGCCACTGGCAGGCCTTGGGCGTAAAGAACTTCGCCATATACGACGACAATTTCCTCCACAGGGCCGAGATCTACGCAAAACCGATGCTCACCCAAATCGCCAGCCTTGCTGATCCCATGGACATTTACAACCCAAATGCCGTGAATGCCGCCCTTATAACTGAAGAATTGGCGGAGCTTCTGAAGGCCTCAGGGTTTAGGGAGGTCCGCCTGGGCCTCGAAACGGTTAACCCCGAGCTCCAGCATGCAACCGGGGCCAAGGTCAATTCAAGGGTCTTCGAAAGGGCCGTCGCCGCCCTCTTCAAGGCGGGCTTTCCCCCGGGCTCAATAGCCGCTTATATCATGGCGGGCCTGCCCTTACAGCCTTGGGAGGATGTCCAGCGCGCGATAGATTATCTCGCAGACCTCGGCGTAAGGACTCACATTGCCGAGTACACCCCCATACCACATACCCCGCTGTTTGACCGCTATCACCACCTGGCCAGATATCCCATCACAGACGACCCCCTCTACCAGAACAATGCCCTTTTCCCCTTCGCTTGGGAAGGCTTCACAGAAGAGGACCTTGAGCGCTTGAAGAGATCTGCCAGAGACAAGAATGCGCTTCTGGTTGATAAGTAGCCAGATGCTGCCGTTTGTTATGTCAGGTTTTAAATCTTCCCAAGCCCTAAAGCCACTTGGATAATTCCAATGCGTCCCTCCGTGGCAGCCACTGCTATCACCCGGGGATTCTAAAACATGACAAAGCGGGTATTGTTCGTTACATATTACGCTCTAATTTATCGTCCATCGCATGCCTGCTCGTGTATCGTTTGATCAGATTCACCGCCCAATCATCGGCTCCATCACTTAAGTCACCCCAGGAATAGTTCCAACTTAATGTGTGGTGACAGTGCACACGCTGGAGCGGGCCAACCAAGGCAAATGAACCTCTCCCCCGCAAGCGGCTGGGAGGTTCATCAATAGGGGTGGTGGCTTGTATAAGATTCTTCTTAAACTCTTAAAGAGATAGCCCGCTGTTTTAGGCAGGACCCATAAAATACCTTCAGCGCAGCGCCGCGCCACAATACCGACCACAGTATGGTCTCGATTACACCGAGACCCATCACGAAAGCGATCTCGCACATTAGCTCCATTGAACACTTGACCACAGAGGGTGCCGCCTCAAGGCCAAACACAGATCCTCCCGCAGAACCCCGCAAGGCACTTTATTTATCCGGAGGTTCCATACATACCCTTCTTCTCTCGTTGCAAGGCGAATAAGGCTTGGTAGGCCGGTAAGGCGCACCATGGAGGCAAGATTGGAAGTTCCTTTAGAGCGGTTCTCTTTCTTGATATATCACGACAAAACGTGTACAATACATTCTGCGCGAGAGTGGCGGAATTGGCAGACGCACTGGACTTAGGATCCAGCGGGTTAAACCGTAGGGGTTCAAATCCCCTTTCTCGCATTTTTTAACCCTCGGCTCCCGCTCGGCTTCAGTTGCCCCGCTTTTGCACCCTTCCCACTCAAAAGGTTTCCTCTCAAATGCCCCGAAAAGGATAAAATCTGTCGTGATCGTCCTTGTGCGTTTTGTACCGTAAGATCGCTCTTTTTGCACATTGTTTCCCGAAGAACCTTGCTTACGTCCATCTCAGCAAATCCTCCGCGATAGTTCCGAAAACCAGCGCTGTGAAACGCTTCGCGCAAACCGACCCCAACCTCCTCCATTCTTCCGGGCGTCGGGGGGTCTTTCCCGTCACAATACCGCAAGCGCAACAAGACGATGGGCTTCGTGGTCCTTTCCTTCGCTCTCCTTTGATAATAACAAGACCTCTTCCCGCGAAACCAAGGCGCTCTTCCAGTTGCAACTCACCATCTCGCGCTTACAATCGCCCTGTCTGCAAATGGGTAAAATTGTTGATGAGCAGGCAATGTTCCGCGCCTGTGGGACACGCCGCCTTGGGCGGCCCTTACCTGGCGGCCATCACCATTTTCAGGAAGTTCCTGAGAATTGCCAGCCCCACGCCCTGGCTTTTCTCCGGATGAAACTGGCACGCGAACACGCGCCTTTTCTGTATGGAAGACGTGAAATTGATCCCGTAGCTGGTGGTTGTCGCGACCACATCCTCTTCTTCGGATCTGCAATAAAAAGAGTGACCAAAATAGAGGAACTCACCGTCCGGTATTCCGTCAAGGATCTCCGCCCCCTTGACCCGCTCAATGCTGTTCCACCCCATATGGGGCACCTTCGCCTCCCTCTTGAACCGCAGGACAGTCCCTTTCGCAAATCCCATGCCTTTCACTCCCGGGGCTTCCTCGCTCGACTCAAACAGGATCTGCATCCCCAGGCATATACCAAGATAGAGTTTGTCGTTCATGATCAGATTTTTGATGAAACCGAGAAGCTCAAATTTTTCCAAGTTTTCGATGCATTTGCCGAAGGCGCCCACGCCGGGCAGAACAATGGCATCCGATTCCTCAATCACCTTCTTGTCTCTCGTGATCACCGCATCGGCGTGCAATTTCTGAAATGCGTTCGTCACGCTCTTCAGATTTCCCATTCCGTAATCAATGATCGCAATCACATCACAACATCCCCTTCGTGGACAGAGCCCCTTTTATATTCTCACCTATTGCGGACGCATCGTTTAGCGCCCTTCCGAAGGCCTTGAACACTGCTTCCACCTTGTGGTGGAGATTTTCCCCGTAAACCAGGTTCACGTGGACAGCGCACTTAACTTCGGCCGCAAAGGCTTTAAAGAACTCACTCACCACCTGCAAATCAAAGAGTCCGATCCTGCCTTGGAGCTCTCCCTTCCACACAAAGGCGGGTCTTCCGCTCAGATCAAGGGCTACCACTGCAAGAGATTCATCCATGGGCACCATGGCGTGGCCGTATCTCTTCAGTCCTTCGAAATTGCCGAGCGCCTCCTTGAACGTCCTGCCCAGGACTATGCCCACATCTTCCACCGTATGATGAGAATCTACCTCCACATCGCCCTTTGCCTCAATGAAGAGATCGAAAGACCCATGCCTGGCAAAGAGGTGGAGCATGTGGTCGAAAAAGGGGATCCCCGTCGATATTTCCGATACCCCTTCCCCGTCAATAACCACCCTTACTGCGATGGTTGTCTCCTTCGTGGTCCGCTCGACTTTAGATTCTCTGCTCATTTTTTCCCTCTTACGGTATCACTTTATTCAAAGGATATTCCACAATTCCCTCCGCGCCCGCCCGCTTGAGATCCGGGATAATATCTCTTACCACTTTCTCGTCAATGATCACTTCCACGGCGATCCAGTTCTCGTCCGAAAGATTTGACACGGTCGGCGTATGCAGCGAAGGGAGAATCCCGGATACCTTTTTAAGCGCCCGCCTGGGAACATTCATCTTGAGTCCCACCTTCTCCTCGGCAAGGAGCGCGCCTTTCAGCAATATCATTATATTCTCTATCTTCCTTTTTTTCCACTTGTCTTTCCATGCCTCCCGGTTGGCGATGAGCACCGTCTCAGACTCAAGGATCGTGTCCACGATTCTCAGGTTATTCGCTTTTATCGAAGCTCCTGTCTCGGTGACTTCAACGATTGCGTCAGCGAGAAGGGGCGGCTTTACTTCGGTAGCCCCCCAGGAAAACTCCACGGACGCCTCTATCCCTCTCTTCCTCAAAAATCTTTTCGTAAAGGCCACGAGTTCTGTGGCGATCTTCTTTCCCTTTAAATCCTCAATGGTCCGTATAGGCGAGTCCGCAGGCACCGCGACCACCCATTTCACGCCCCTGAACCCCACTTTGCCGTATCTCAGGCGGACAAGCTCCACCACCTTCGCGTCCTGTTCGAGCACCCAGTCATAGCCTGTGATCCCCATATCAAGGATCCCGTCCTCCACGTAGCGGGCCATCTCCTGGGCTCTGATCACGAGACCCTCCATCTCGGGGTCGTCAATCACGGGGACATACGACCTTTCGGGCAGTTTTATGGTGTATCCCGCATTTTTGAAGAGTCTGAATGTACTCTCTTGCAAGCTCCCTTTCGGAAGACCTATCTTAAGCTTCATAACAGCTCCTTTCTTGCCAGTATTGCCTCTCCATGGGCAAAGAGGCCTTCTATCCGGGCCAGCCTTGCCGCATTATCGGCAAATTGTCTTACAAACTCCTTTTCTGCTTTCACCACCGACTTTCTCTTTGTGAACGTATCCACCGAAAGGCCCGCCGTGAACCTCCCCGCACCGCTTGTAGGCAGGACATGGTTGGTGCCTATATAATAATCGCCCAGCGCGACGGGCGTACAGGGGCCGACATAGATTATACCCGGATAGAGGAAGCGCCGTGCTTCTTCTTCGTCTCCGATGACCTCCATGTGTTCGGGCGCAATCATGTTGATTGCCTGCACCATTTTCTCTTTGTCGCTATATTTCACGAGAAACCCGTTGTCTGCAAGGGCCTTCTCCATGACGGGCTTTCTCGGGCTGGCCGCAGAAAGTCCATCCATGGCGGAGCGGACCTGTTCAAGGTGCTCTCTTGAAGGCGAGAAGAGTCCCACCACAGCCATTTCGTCATGTTCCGCCTGGGAGAGGAGGTCCCACGCGATTACCTCGGGGGAGAAGGGCTCGGTGGCGAGGACGATAAGCTCGGAGGGGCCTGCGAGCATGTCTATGCCCACTGTTCCGTATACATCCCTCTTTGCCGCTTCCACATATGCGTTTCCCGGACCCACAATGACGTCGACCTTCGGTATGGAGCCCGTTCCGTATGAAAAGGCGTATATGGCCTGAGCGCCGCCGATCCTGTATACATCGTTTATACCCAGAAGGCTGCATGCGGCGAGTATATACGGGTTTATGATCCCTTTCTTCGCGGGAGTGGCAACAAATATCTCACTCACCCCGGCAAGCTGGGCAGGCACTACGCCCATGATCACCGAAGAGGGATAAGGCGCGGTCCCGCCAGGCACATACACCATGGCCCTCTCCAGGGGAACCATTTCTTCGGTCACGGTGAGACCTTTTCTCCTGTATATCCGCTTACGGCCTTTCTGTCCCCGGTGATAGGCCTTCACGTTTTTTATCATGCCTTTCAGCACCGCCTTGTCCGCTTCATGTATCCCGGTCTCCGCTTCATGTATCTCTTTTTCAGACACTTTGAGGGGGTGGTCTTTCTCCCACTCGTCCCATTGCCTTGAAAACTCGACAACGGCCGCTTCGCCCTTTTCCTGAATAGCATTCCTGACGTGTTCAACCGCTACTCCGACATGCGTCTTCCTCTTTTCCCTGCCCTCCAAGACGAAAGCGATGAGTCGGTCGAATTCCTGATCAAGATTCCAGATCTTCACCCTTCCTCCTCGTTATCTTTGCGCCAAGACCGGAGAGCTTCTCCTCTATGGTTTCATATCCCCGGTCGATATGGTAAATTTCTGAAATCTCCGTGGAGCCGTAAGATGCGAGACCCGCGACAATAAGGGACGCGGACGCCCTCAGGTCCGTCGCCATTACCTGCGTTCCGGAAAGGATCTTGCCTCCCTTTACGATGGCCGTATTGCCTATCACTCTTATGTCCGCACCCATACGCCGGAGCTCCCCCGCATGCATCATCCTATTCTCAAAGATGGTCTCGGTTATGGCGCTCACCCCGCGGGAAATGCTCATGAAAGCCATCGTCTGGGCTTGCATGTCCGTAGGGAATCCTGGATAGGGGGCCGTCTTTATATCCACGGCCAGAGGCCGCTTTTTGTTCATAGCCGCTTTTATCGTGGTCCCATGCTCACTGATCTCCATGCCCGCTTCCTTGAATTTGTCGATTATCGCCTTCACATGATCAGGATTGCATTCCTCTATCTCAATATTTCCTCTCGTAATGCCGCACGCGGCGAGGAATGTCCCCGTCTCTATCCTGTCCGGGATTACGTCATGATCACAGGGAGTGAGCGCCTCAACCCCATTTATCCTGAGCACCTCCGTGCCGTCGCCGTCGATCCTTGCCCCCATCTTTCTGAGCATGGCCACAAGATCAACCACCTCTGGTTCCTTGGCCGCGTTCTCAATGATTGTCTCCCCTTTGGCAAGGACAGCGGCCATGAGGATGTTCTCCGTGCCGCCCACCGTCGTCGTTTCAAAGGTTATTCTCCCGCCCTTCATTTCTTTTGCCGTTACCTCCACGTAACCTTCTTTGATGTTGACTTCGCAGCCGAGCGTGGCAAGTCCTTTAAGGTGAAGGTCTATGGGCCGCTCCCCTATGGCGCAGCCGCCGGGATACGATACCGTTGCCTTTTTAAGCCTGCCCATAAGCGAGCCAAGAACAAGCACGGAGGCCCTCATCTCCTTGACCAGCTCATAAGGGGCTACATGATTCTCCAATTTACGCGTATCCACTTTCAGTCGGTGAGGCTCAACCCATTTCACCTTCGCTCCGAGAACACTCAGGAGACGGATCATGGTATCAACATCCTTAAGACGGGGGACATTCCCTATGGTATACACGCCCTTTTTCAATACAGTCGCCGCGAGAACCGGCAAAACAGCGTTCTTCGACCCGCTTATCCTTACTGCTCCTTTAAGCCTATCTCCCCCTTCAATTACAAATCTGTCCATGACCCTCTGACCATCCTTTCCTTTCCCGCAAGGTCCTTTTTCAGCGCCGCATTAAGCCCGCTGGATTCAAACAGTTCCGCCACTTTCTTTCCCTGCCCGTCGCCTATTTCGATAAGCACAAATCCGTGCTCGCTTAGGTGGTCAGGCAGGAGGCGGACGAATCTCCGGTATATGTCAAGCCCGTCAGGACCCCCTAAAAGGGCCGACGCCGGCTCGTATTCCTTTACATCCCTCATGAGGCCGTCCCATTCGTGTTCCGCCACATAAGGAAGGTTCGCAACAATCATGTCAAACTTCCGACCTTTCTTTATACCGCTCATCAGGTCCGAGCAGAGGAATGTGAGCCTCTCCGCCATACCTGAATCCCGCCCGTTCTTTTGCGCCACGTCAAGGGCGCCCGGCGAGATATCCACGCAGAGCACACTCCTCAAGGAGAGCCGTGCAATAGTGTTCCCGACAACACCAGAGCCTGTTCCCATGTCCATGACGGACCGCAGGTCATTCCGTTTTTCGAGAATCGCTAAGGCCTCCTCCACGAGAAGCTCTGTTTCCGGCCTGGGGATCAACACTCTGCCGTCCACGAAAAACGAGTGAGAGAAAAATTCTTTCTCTCTTGTGATGTAGGCAAGGGGCTTTCCCGCTTCCCTCTCTCTCACGAGGGTTGTTATGGTACGTGCCGCCTCGTCTCCGATCTCATTGTCGAGACTGACCAGAATCTTTTCTTTTTTGATGGAAAGGGCAAAAGAGAGGATAGGGAGAACATCTGCCCCCTTCATTGCTCCCGCCTCTGACATGATGTCTCGGATACGCAACGATTTTACCCTTTGTTCATGGTTTCCGATCTGAAGTGGGCCGTCAGGGGGGCGATGATCCCATCCAGGTCACCGTCCATGACGTCTTGAAGCTTGTACAGCGTGAGACCGATTCTGTGGTCCGTGACCCTGCCCTGGGGAAAGTTGTATGTTCTTATTCGTTCGCTTCTGTCGCCGCTGCCTACCTGCTTCCTCCGCTCCTCGGATATTTCCTGCTCTTTTTCGCTCTCAAATTTCTCTTTGAGCCGCGCCCGCAGCACCCTTATGGCCTTCGCCTTGTTTTTGTGCTGTGACTTCTCGTCTTGGCAGGTAACCACGATACCCGTGGGCAGGTGCGTGATCCTCACTGCGGAATCGGTAGTGTTCACATGCTGGCCTCCGGGTCCGCTTGATCTGAATACGTCGATTCGGAGCTCCTCGGGGCTTATGTTCACCTCAAGTTCTTCGGGTTCTGCAAGGACCGCCACGGTCACCGTGGAAGTATGGATGCGGCCCTGCGCTTCCGTGAGGGGTACCCTCTGAACCCTGTGAACCCCGCTTTCGTACTGGAGCAGGTTGTAGGCGTCCTTATTCTCAATCGCCAGTATCGCTTCTTTCAAGCCCCCCAGGTCTGATGTGCTCGCCTCCATAAGCTCCGTCTTCCAGCGGTTCTTTTCCGCATGCTTCAGGTACATGGCAAGGAGGTCTCTCGCGAAAAGAGCGGCTTCTCCGCCTCCGGTGCCCGCCCTGATCTCAAGGAACATGCTCCTCGCGGTCGTTTCATGTTTGCTGAGCAATTTATCGGTGAGCAGGGCTGCGAACCTCTCCGTCTCCTTCTCCAGGAGCGCTACCTCTTCCCTGGCCAGGTCTTTGAGGTCCTCATCCGTCTCGGACCGGACCATCTCCGCGACTTTTTCCGCCTCTTCCTTCTGCTTCCTCCAGTTCCTGTAAAGATCTACAACCTCTTTGATCTCGGTCCGCTCCTTGGCGAGCAGCTTAAAAGTCTCCATATTGGAGAGGGACTCGGGCTTGGCCATCTCTTCCTCAATCTCCCGGTACCGCTTCTCCGTCTCTTCCAGTCTTTCAAACATTATTTTTCAATCTTCTTGCCGTACCTTCTCTCGAATTTCTCCACCTGTCCCGCGGAGTCAATCCTCTTCTCCTTCCCGGTGAAGATTGGGTGGCACTTCGCACAGATTTCCACGGTAATCTTTTCCTTCACGGACAGGGTTTCGAAGGTATGGCCGCACGCGCATTTGACTGTGGCTGTCTTCAGGTTGGGGTGTATTGCTTTTTTCATGGTTATCCTCCTTTGCTCATTGAATATAAGAAATCTTTATTCGAATCGGTGTCGGTCAGTTTCTCAAGGAGAAACTCCATGGCCTCCACCTGGTTCATAGGCTGAAGCACTTTCCTTAAAAGCCATATCCTCGACAGGTCGCCGTTGTCGAGGAGAAGTTCTTCTTTTCTGGTTCCCGATTTGTTTATGTCGATGGCCGGGAATACCCTCTTCTCGGCAAGCTTCCGGTCGAGGTAGATCTCCATGTTTCCCGTGCCCTTGAACTCTTCAAAGATGACCTCGTCCATCCTGCTGCCCGTATCTATGAGAGCTGTGGCAACGATGGTCAGGCTCCCCCCCTCTTCAATGTTCTTGGCGGCCCCGAAGAATCGTCTCGGCTTCTGCATGGCGGACGCGTCGATACCGCCTGACAGAATCTTGCCGCTTGATGGCACCACAGTATTGTAAGCCCTCGCGAGCCTCGTAATGCTGTCGAGGAGGATGACCACATCTTTTTTGTGCTCCACGAGCCTCTTGGCTTTCTCTATCACTATCTCCGCCACCTGCACGTGTCTTGTGGCCGGCTCGTCAAAGGTGGAGCTTATCACCTCTCCGTTTACGGACCTGATCATGTCCGTAACCTCCTCCGGCCTTTCATCAATGAGCAGGACGATCAGATGAACCTCCTTGTGGTTTCTCGTTATACTGTTTGCGATGGACTGAAGGAGCATTGTCTTGCCCGTTCTGGGAGGCGCGACGATCAAGCCTCTCTGGCCTTTGCCGATGGGGGTGAAGAGATCCATGACCCTTGTGGAAAGGCCGTCTGTCTTTGTCTCCAGGCGGAGTCTTTCGTCGGGATAAAGAGGGGTGAGATTGTCGAATATTATCTTGTCTTTGGCCACGCTCGGGTCATCAAAGTTGATCGTTTCCACCTTGAGAAGGGCGAAGTATTTTTCGTTATCTTTGGGGGGCCTTATCTGACCCGAGGTCGTATCCCCTGTCCTAAGGCCAAACCTCTTTATTTGCGACGGCGATATATAAATGTCGTCAGGACCCGGAAGGTAGTTAGAGTCTGTTGATCTTAAAAAACCGAATCCTTCAGAAAGGACTTCGAGCACCCCCTCTCCGTAAACCGACTCATTTTTGTCGACGAAGGCCTGGAGTATCGCGAATATGAGCTCCTGTTTTCGTAAACCAGCAGCATTATCTATATTCATCTCCTTCGCCATATGGGTCAGTTCCCCGATTTTCTTCTTCTTTAATTCATTAAGGTGCATGTATCCTCTACCTCCCATATTTTTATCTGTTCCAAGAGAAAGTTCGTCTCGCCTATAAGGTCTTGTTCCGTCCCGTTGTTATTTACAATATGATCAGCCATTTTCTCTTTTTCTGACAAGGGCATCTGGTTTGATATCCTTCTCTCCGCGTCCTCGCTTATCATTCCCCTAAGGAGAAGTCTTTTCCTTATGGTCTCCATGTTCGCCGATATCACCACGGTCTTTGTCAGTTCTTTATTCATCCCTTTTTCAAAAATCAAGGGTCCGTCAATGATGACGGCTCTTGCGCCCTTTTCCTTTTCCCATGCAAGCCGCCGGGCCAGTTCGCCAAGGATCCGGGGATGGGCTATTTTTTCAAGCATGGCAAGACGCTCCCGGTCCTGAAAAACCAGCGTTTTCATCCTGTTCACGTCAATTGATCCGTCGTCTCTTATGAACTCTTCGCCGAAGACTCTCCTGATATCTTCCTTTACCTCGGAGCTGCCGGAAACTTCCTTTGCGATATGATCAAGATCAATTACCTGGTAGCCTGCTTCCCGTAACATCCGTGATACCGTACTCTTGCCGCTCCCTATGATGCCTGTAATACCGACTGTAATCATATGTCGAGGTTTCTGACATTCAAGGCGTTTCCCTCGATAAAAAGCCTTCTCGTCTCGATATTATTGCCCATAAGAACGGTAAACACCTGATCCGCTTCCACTGCGTCTTCAATGGAAACCTTGAGAAGGGTTCTTCTTTCCGGATCCATGGTGGTCATCCAAAGCTGCTCGGGGTTCATCTCTCCTAAGCCTTTGTATCTCTGGATGTTAATTCCTTCCTTCCCCACGCTGTTTATAAAGCCAAGAAGACCTTCGGCGTTGGAAAACACCTTTTCCGCCGCCCCGTTTACCACCCGTACCGCCCCTTCGTAAAAGGGTTTCGCCTGTGTATACTCCTTATATGCGGCCAAATAATCACCCTGACTGCACATCTCGTAATCAATTAGAGTGGTCGTTTTTCTCGAGAGGTCCTTCACCAGAAGAGAGAAAAGACTGTGTTCCCTGTCCTTGGTCAGCGTCGTCTCGAAACCTTCCTTTTCTACATATTCCTTTACTGCGGTCAGTCTGTCCGGTTCCTCAAAGTCCTCTCTCCTTGAAATACCTGCCCCAAAAAGGCCCATGATTACAATCCTGTCGGTGCCGGCAATGTTCAAATCCCGCACATACCGCTCTACGCCTCTCATTTTCTCCACACCGCTCTTAAGAGTTTCACCTTCCACCTTTTCTTCGCCAAGATAACATTGTATCTTGTCCATGCCCCTGGTCATGATGTGCCGCTCAAAATCCTCCTCATCCTTCGCATATATTTCTTTTGAGCCATGTTTTATCTTGTAGAGCGGCGGCTGGGCTATATAGACATATCCATTCATGAGAAGGTCTGGCATTTTCCGGTAAAAAAGTGTGAGGAGGAGTGTCCTGATGTGGGAACCATCCACATCGGCGTCAGTCATAATTATTACCTTGTGATATCTCAGCTTTTCTATGCTGTCCGTGGTTATCCCCAAGGCCAGATAGATTGCTCTGATCTCCTGGTTTGTGAGTACTTTTTCCTGCCTCGATTTTTCCACATTCAATATCTTACCCCGAAGCGGCAGAATTGCCTGGGTCGCCCGGTTTCTTCCCTGTTTTGCAGAACCTCCCGCCGAATCTCCCTCAACGATATAAATCTCGCAAAGGTTCGGGTCGTTCTCCTGACAATCGGCGAGCTTTCCTGGCAGTATCCCGCTTTCCAGAAGACTTTTCGTCTTTACAAGCTCTTTTGCTTTCTTTGCTGCCTCCCTCGCCTTTTTTGCCTCCATCGCCTTAGTAATAATCGCTTTGGCAATATCCTGATGGAGCTCAAAATATTCAGTAAATCTTTCATTGAGAACAGACTCCACGAGACCCTTAATCTCACTGTTCCCGAGCTTCGCTTTCGTCTGACCCTCAAACTGGGGATTTGCTATCTTGATGCTCACGACGGTGACCATACCCTCTTTTATGTCATCGCCTGATACGTTCTCTTTTACTTTTATAGTTGGACTTGACTGGATAAAATTGTTGATGCTCCTCGTAAATGCCGCCCTGAATCCCGCCACATGGGTACCGCCTTCCTGGGTGTTTACATTATTTACGAAGCTGTATATATTTTCATTATATCCATCGTTATATTGGACTGCCACCTCGATAAAGTCGAGAGGCTGCCTTTCGCTGATCACATATACGGGCTCCTCGAAAAGGGCGGTTTTGTTTGTATTCAGATATTTTACAAAGGCCTTTACGCCGCCTTCATGTTTAAATTCCTGCCGTTTACCCTTCTTTTCATCGGTTACAACGATATGGATACCGTTATTAAGGAAAGATATTTCCCTCATCCTGTGAGCTATGATGTCATAACTTATCTCTGAAGTCTCAAAGAGATTTTCATCAGGTTTAAACTTTACTTTCGTACCCGTCTTTTCTGTATCGCCGATAATCTTGAGTTCCGCTGTTTTATTCCCCCCTTCATATCGCTGGAAGTAGACCTTCCCATCCCTTCGGACTTCTACCTCAAGATACTCGGAAAGAGCATTTACCACGGAAAGACCAACACCGTGGAGCCCGGCAGAATAGCGATAGGTATCCTTATCAAACTTACCGCCAGCGTGAAGTTTCGTAAGTACCACTTCCAGGGCCGGTATTCCTTCTTCGGCGTGAATAGCCACAGGAATACCTCTTCCGTTATCTTCACATGTAATACTGTTATCGCGATGAATAATAACCTGTATCTTGTTGCAGTATCCTTCAAGCGCCTCGTCTACACTGTTATCCACAAGCTCATACACAAGATGGTGAAGTCCCTCAACACCCGTATTTCCTATATACATGGAAGGTACTTTTCTGACTGCGTCAAGACCTCCCAATATTTTTATATTTTCCGCTCCGTATTCTCTCATTTCCTAATTCCTTTTTTTTACACTCTGATTGGCATCACGATATTTTTATAATACTCTGCTCCATTTTCCTCCTCAAAGAGAACGGCGCCGTATGTGGGTGGTACTTTCACAATAATTTTCTTCCCTTCAATATGGGATACTATATCAAGGATAAACCTCACGTTAAAATTGAGGCTCATTGTTTCCCCTTCATAGATAATATTGATCATTTCCCTGGCATGACCTATGTCCGATTCTGCCTCTATCTCCATACAACCCGCCGAGAGCGTGATTTTAACTGGTTCTGACCGCCCCATAATTGACGAGACGCGCCTTAAACCCCTTAAAAAATATTCCTTTTTAACAACTGCTGTGTTCTCACTCTGTTGTGGTATGACATTATCATAATCGGGAAAATTCCCCTCAATAATCCTCGACACTACCGTAGCCTTGTCAGTGCTGAACTGAATATGCTTGTCGTCGATGGATAATTTCACATTATCATCGTCGCCTATAATCCTCTCAATTTCCGACATAGACCGTTTCGGAATGGTAATCCCCTTAAACAACTTGATATTTTCTATATCCTTCTGATACAGGGCCATCCTAAAACCATCCGTACCAACCACGACTATTTTTCCTTCATTTCCCTTTATGTGCATTCCTGTAAGTATATATCTCGTCTCGTCATTCGAAATGGCAAAATTTACCTTTTCCACTATCTCGCGAAGAACCCCTCCGTTTAGACTGAATTCCTCAAATCCCTTAATTTCCCTCACTTCAGGAAATTCATCAGGCTCCTGAAGACTTAAAACTATCTCCGTCTGTTTCTGCCTGATTGTCAAGGTATTCTCTTTTATTTCGAGATTTATCTCGCCATTATCCATCTCTTTCAGTATCTCGAGGAATTTTTTCCCGTGGACTACTATTTTCTTTTCCTCATCCGTTTTGTAATCAATATGGCTTATGGCGCTTAGTTCAAGGTCAGTGGAATATATGGTAGTTTTCTCTCTTCCAAAAGATATCAAAATATTAGAGAGTATGGGCATGAGAGATCTTTTCTCTGTAATTCCTACTAATTTTGATATTGGAGCGGAAATAAGATTTTTATCTATGATTATATTCATATAAACCTCACATCATAATAATAGTTTGGTGTTGATTTGTTAAAAAGTATCAAAGCTCCAGTAAATCTAAATAGATCCAGATAAAAATACTGCAATAAGGTTGTGGAACGTTTGTAAATTCATGTTAATTTAATTCTGGATTCTAGGTTTTCAACAGCATTTTTCAACTCTTTTTTTATTTTTATCTCGGCTTCAATTTTTCTTATGGAATGAAGCACAGTTGCGTGATCCTTTCCACCGAACTTTTCACCAATGCTTACCAGAGAAGAGTCCGTCAATTTCCGTGAGAGATAGATCGCGATTTGGCGGGGCAGTATGAGTGATCTGATTCTCCTCTCTGACTTTAATTCTGATATCTTTATAGAAAAATAGGAGGCTACATTTTCTATTATAAGATCAATAGTAATCTCTTTTTTTCTCTCTTTTATGAGATGACCCATCACATCTTTGGCGAGATCAATGGTAATTGGTACGCCTTTAAGGGATGAGAAAGCGACGATTCTTGTGAGGGAACCCTCGAGGGATCTTACATTATCATCTACATTTGAGGCGATGAAGAAAGCTACATCCAAGGGCAGGTCAGCATTTTCATATTCTGCTTTTTTATTGAGAATGGCTACTTTTGTCTCAAGGTCGAGGGACTGGATATCTGCTATTAAACCCCATTCGAAACGTGAGCGCAGGCGCTCCTCAAAATTTTCTATGTCCCTCGGAAATTTGTCGCTCGTCACCACAATCTGTTTCATATTGTCATAAAGAGCGTTGAAGGTGTGAAAAAACTCTGCCTGGGTTCTTTCTTTACCTGCGATAAATTGTATGTCATCAATAAGTAAAATATCCATTTTCCTAAAATGGTTTCTGAAATCTTCCATCTTCTCATATCTCAACGAATTTATGAGGTCGTTAGTAAAAACCTCGGCCGTTGTATAGCAGATACGATCGGGTCCTATGGAACCGTGGTTCAGCGTGAAATTGCCTATAGCATTGAGAAGGTGAGTCTTGCCGAGACCCACGCCACCATATATGAAGAGAGGATTATATGTCTTACCGGGATTGGTGGCAACCGCAAGACATGCGGCATTGGCAAATTGATTGCTTGCTCCCACCACGAAGTTTTCAAAGATATAACGCGGGTTAAAGATATTATATTTCGGCGGTTTTCTAATAACCACGCCCTTTGTGTTTTCCTGTTTCTCTTCTTTTTTGAGAACGTACTCAATTTTGACATCTTCTTTTGTAACATCCTTAAGCAGACTCGCCAGAGTAGACTCGAAATTCTCCACAATCCAGTCGCGGAAAAAGGTATTCGGAACCATGATATAACACCTATGGTCCTTGTATTCCGAAAATTGGATTGGATCAATCCACGTTTTATAGCTATCTTCGCTGATGATACTCGCAAGCTTAGGTTTTATTTGGGAGATAATATCATCCATTATTATACGTCGTTGTGAACATGTTTTCAACAAATGTGGATATCTTTAAAGGTTTCCCGAATGGCTTACAAAAATATTAATATAAACGGGAAATTATTTCAACCTTTTTTTAATCCCGTCGCTTGAGTTACGCCACAATGCCGCAGCCACCGCATGTCCCGGGAGTCTTGATTTATAATCATTTTTCTCTATTTTCTTGCAGACGGAAATTGTGGCTGGTCCTGCCGGGAAACAGACGGAAACCAGGAGCCTGATTTTCATTGTCCTTGCTATGGATAAGGTCTTTGTGTTAGATTTATATGATAATTCGTAGAAATTTCTTGTTAAGGATACCTTTAGAAAATGGACTATAAAGAAACACTTAACCTTCCAAAAACACCCTTTCCCATGAAAGGGAACCTTCCGGTAAAAGAAAAGGAGATGCTTGCCTTTTGGGAGCGGATCAGACTCTACAGCCGGCTTGCGGAAAAGGATGACCGGCCCACTTTCATCCTCCATGACGGCCCCCCCTACGCCAACGGGAACATACATCTTGGGACCGCCCTCAACAAAATTCTTAAGGATATTATTATAAAATCGAAGTTCATGTCCGGTTTTCGGGCAGACTACGTCCCGGGCTGGGACTGTCATGGCCTCCCCATTGAGCATCAGATAGAAAAGGAGACGAAAGAGAACCTCACAAAACTTGAAGTGCGCCGCCGCTGCAGAGAGTATGCGGCCAGCTTCGTTGACACGCAGAGGGAGGAGTTCAAGAGGCTTGCCGTAGCAGGGGACTGGGATCATCCCTACATCACCATGGATTATAACTACCAGGCCACCATTGTCGAGGAGATCGAGAAATTTTTCGAGAGGAACGAAATATATCGGAAAAAGAAACCTGTCTACTGGTGCGTCAATTGCCTCACCGCCCTGGCGGAGGCGGAAATAGAATATGATACGAAGAAATCGACCTCCATCTACGTGAAGTTCCCATATCTCCAAAGGAAGGACAGCCTATTCGCGGGGTATCCGGATAAGCCTCTTTATATGCTCATCTGGACCACCACGCCGTGGACCCTGCCCGCAAATCTCGCTATCGCGGTAAACCCCAACTTTACCTACGTTTCCGTGGACACGGGGGATTCCATCTTCATAGTCCTCAAGGATCTGGTGGAGCATGTTATGCAGAGGGCGGGTATTACCAATTACACAGTCCTTGAGGAAATCCAGGCGGAAAGCCTGAAGGGTTTGAAATTCAGGCACCCCTTTATTGAGAGGGACTCCGTCATCGTTTTTGCTGACTATGTAGCTGCCGACACGGGGACAGGGGCTGTCCATATCGCCCCCGGACACGGCGAGGAGGACTATGAGACCGGCCTCGAATACGGCCTTGATGTTTACTCTCCAGTTAACGAGAAAGGCGAATTCCTGGATGAAGTCGACTTTTTCAGAGGAATGAACGTGTTTGACGCGAACAAGCACGTGATCGCCAAGCTCCAAGAGCTTGGGAGCCTCCTTGACCAGGAAGAAATTGAGCACTCTTATCCCCATTGCTGGCGGTGCAAGAAGCCCGTCATCTTCAGGGCAACAGAGCAGTGGTTTATCTCCATTGACAAAAACGGACTCAGGCAGAAGGCATTAGATGAGATCGACCGGGTGAAGTGGATCCCCGCGTGGGGAAGGGACAGAATCTACAATATGCTCTCCGTCCGCCCAGACTGGTGTATCTCCAGACAGCGGACATGGGGCGTGCCCATCACCATATTTTACTGTGAAAAGTGCCGCGAGCCGTACTGGACCAGGGAAACCTTCCAGAAAGTGATTGACGAGGTTAAAAAAGCGGGGGCCGATGTATGGTTTGAGAAGGAGGCGTCCTATTTTCTCGATCCCCACGCCAAATGCGGCAACTGCGGTCATACCGGTTTCGTGAAGGAAGAAGATATTCTTGACGTTTGGTTTGATTCGGGCGTAAGCTTTGCGGCGGTTTGTAAAAAAAGGCCGGAGCTTAAGTACCCTGCGGACCTCTACCTGGAGGGGAGCGATCAACATAGGGGCTGGTTTCACAGCTCACTGCTCGCCTCAGTGGGGAACGAGGGAAAAGCCCCCTATGGGTCGGTCCTTACCCACGGGTTCGTGGTCGACGGATCGGGGCGGAAAATGTCTAAATCCCGCGGAAATACCATATACCCCTCAGACATTATCGAAAAATATGGAGCCGAGATCCTGAGGCTCTGGGTAACCTATGAGGATTACAGAGACGACATAAAGATATCGAAAGACATCATCAACCGTCTGGTGGAGACTTACAGGCGGATAAGGAATACCCTCCGGTTCCTCCACGCCAACATCCATGACGACTTTGACCCTTCAAAGCACCGGGTGGCCTACGAGGACCTTTCTTATCTCGACAAATGGCTCCTCTCGCGGCTCCAGAGGCTCATCACAAAGGTAAAGGAGGCGTACAGCAGTTATTCCTTTCACGTCATCTACCACAGCATTCATAATTTCTGCGCCGTCGATCTTTCCGCGCTTTATCTCGACATCGCGAAGGACAGGATCTATGTGGAAAAGACAGATGCCGTGAAAAGAAGGGCCTCCCAGACCGTGATTTTCGAGACCATCATGGCCCTCACCAAACTCATGGCGCCGGTCCTCTCATCAACTGCGGACGAGATGTGGTCCTACCTCGGAGGCCAGGTGGAAGAGGAGAGTGTCCTTTTGACGCGCTTTCCTTCCGCCAAAGAAGAGTTCGTCAGCGAAGCGATTGAGCGGGACTGGGAGGTCATCTGGAAGATCAGAGAGCAGGCGAACAAGAAGATAGAAGAGAAGCGGGCTGCGAAAGAGATCGGCCACTCTCTTGACACCAAACTGATCCTCACTGCGGGCGGAGACGACTACAGGCTTCTCAAGAAGATAGAAGACGAGCTGAAGGCCGTGTTTATCGTCTCGCAGATAGAACTGAAAGAGGGCGCGGAGCTTGATATCGCGGTCCTCAAGGCAGAAGGGGAGAAGTGCGAGCGGTGCTGGCAGTACGCCACCGGCATGAAAAAAGACGGGCCGTTTCCGAACGTATGCAGCCGATGCGAAGATATTCTATCTTCCTTATAATTCCGCTCATATTTGCCCTCGACAGATGGACCAAATGGCTCGTCACTGAAAATTTGAGGTACGGGGAAAGCGTCGACATTGCCCCTTATTTCGCGGTCGTGCACTGGAGAAACCTTGGCGGGGCCTTTGGTTTTCTCTCCCAGCACCATCTCGGCAAATATGTATTCATGGTGCTCCCTCTCGTGGTGGCTGTGGCTCTCGGCTATGCCCTCATAGCATACAGGTGGCCAACCCTCAAGACCTTCGCCCTTACGTGCGTCTTGGCCGGAGCCTTGGGAAACATTTACGACAGGGTGACTGTCGGATACGTGATTGATTTCCTCCTCTTCTATTACAAGAACCTCCAGTGGCCAGCATTTAATGTGGCCGACACTTCCATTTCCACAGGCATCGGGCTGTGGCTTTTAGCGGAATTTCTCGTCACATTGGGAAAAAGAAAAGCCGTCTCCGGCACCTCTTACAAGCGCCAGCGGCGGGAGGGAGGATGATTTCTGTGGGCCGTGGTGTCCCCCCGACCATGGCTTGCCGGGTGGGGCCTACCTTGTCTCCTCAGGGGCGACATGGGCAGGGGGAAAGAGGAATTGTTTCCCGAGCAAAGCCGGCTTCCCCAGGGATATCTTGAGGTATTCCAGCAGGAGCTCCTGAAGCACCTGCTCTTTTGGAACATCGGCAAAAGAGCGCTCCTTCCCTTCCGATTTGCTGATCCTCCCGTGCTGAATGGCCGAGGCGCGCTGTGCCTGCTGCAATGCGGTATATCTCTCCGTTAACTCGCCCGGAGGCATATTGGAGAGCGACTGGTAAAAGGAGGCTATTTGCGTTGGAGAGGGCATTCGAGGGGATTCCAGACTCCCTCTCGAGTCGCGGGAGAAGCGCCTCAATCCGGCAAGGATGTGCCCTGATTTTACGAAGTTTATCCCCGACCAGCCGGCGCGGAGCCACTGGAACACGCCGGACCGGACCATCGAAGAGTTGGCCCCCGTTTCGACATAGATGCCGATGGAGCAGAAATCGTAAATGTAGGACTTGACCCATCCAAGACCTGTCGTCATCGTGCCCGGTTCCCCTGAGTAGTAGTAATTCCAGTCATTGTCATTTCCCAGGATGGTCCCCTTCTTTCCCACGTTCGATTTGCCGGTCTGTTTTGATATGGAGAGCATCGCCTGATGGCCTTTGTAATTGAACAGGATAAGCGTTCTCTTGAGGTCGTATTCATGATACACATGGGTGTTGAGGTCGGGTGTATCCGATTCCTGTTCCAGGCCATGAACCACCACAGGGCTTCCGCCGGAAGGAATGCGCTTCCATGTGGCGGGCAGCTTTAATGCGCCGCGAGGGGTAGTCCAGATGGAGTAGCGAAGCGACGACGGTCTCGTAATTACCGGCGGAACGAGGGAGCTGTACGAGTATTCCACGAACCGGGGAAAGGTGATCTTTGTGTCAAATTCAAAGTAAGCCCCGGTGCCATCGCGAAGCGACGGGACGGCGTGCTCCTTTGTTTGTTTGGCGCCCATCACGTAATCCGCCAGGACATCAAGGGTGCGCTCGTCAAGGGAAGTCTTGCCGGGATCAATGCAGAACCGAAACAGTTTCTCGGCAGCCTCATGGACCGCCTCAAGCTGGTCGGTGGAAGCAAAGGTCCAGGAGGGCGCACAAAGCAGAGCGAGCAGCACAAGAAGAATGCCCAAAGATACGGACGCTATATTGTTAGATAGTTTCATTTCAGGGAATATTATAGAGACAGCCCCTCTCCGGCTATTTTATGAATCACCGATAAATATACGACGGGAACCCGGCCGTGTCAATGAAAACGATGGACATTTGAGATCCTGTGGGCACAGCCGCGTCTTGAACCAGAGATGCCTTGGGCTGCCCCGCAGGACAACTCATCTCCTCGTCCCTCCGGGAGAGCCGGAGAAGCGATAGGAGGGACGAGGGTCCAGGCGGGAGACTTCTCCATCAATACCCCGGAGATGATTCGTCGAAATATAGGAGAATTTCTGGTATGAGAAAATCATGGCCCGCGAATTAAATAAATGACGGCGCCGCGAAAGCGCCGCACAAAGCCCCCGAAAGGTTGATTTTACAATTTTTCAAAGGCTTTCTGCTGTTTTTTGAAAAACCTTGACAAGCCTGGTCGTTATATCGATACTAAGCTTATGAAGGGTTGGGTTTTATTCCCAAGTGTGGCTTGTGTGCTGGGTACGGTGATTGCTTTAGCTGTCGGTTTGTGCGTGGCGATTAGTCAGCCATCTTCGTGGGGATGGCTTATACGAGCGGGCTTGGTCCTTATCTTTCCGCTGGGCTTCTTGATTATCTTGGTCTTATGTAGCTTTCTTTTTGTTAGCCTGAAGGCTCGCCCCACTGACAATTGGCAGGAAGAGGCAAAGGAGGCCGATGCGGCGCTTATTTTTGCCTATGGCCTGGGTAAGCCGGTTCTGGAGAAAATGCAGCCCGGCGAAAGCAATAGGGAGCTTTTAGGCTGGACCTTAAAAAATACTGGCGCCCCAATTTTACTGGTACAGGAAGGCGTTTGGGTGGCCGTCTGCCCCGAGGAAGACAAGGAATGCGCCAAAAAAGACAAGGAACTTTTAGAAATATTACGCATGCACGAAACCGAGAAAAGCGGGAACCGAGAAAAAAGCCGGACTCTTTTTCGCATGCATGAACATTCCAATGAAAAATATGTGAATACCGGGAAGGCGGCCTTCTATGCGGTCGATAAATTGATTGGGCTGAAAGCTAAAAATAAGGTTGTGAGCGTAGTTGTGATTGCCCATGACCTCCAATTGAAGTTGGCCGCTTGGGATGTGTGGGCCAGGCCCTGAAACGTCTAAACCATAATGGCATCAAGGTAGTCGTTCCCGATATGCCGGAAACGGCTTCACCGGGGAGTTGGGCTCATTGGCAGACCCGCTATCGTTTCGTATATCAATTAGCCCAGATTTTTTATTGCCAGCCTCGTGACTATTTATATTGGCGTTGAATCTAAATCGGTCAAATGCCCGGAGTAACTAACCCTCAATTGCTCCCGCGTGCCGCTCTTAAAGGTGGCAGCAAACTAACGATGCCCCCATTATATATATTTAACACTGCAATGAAAACACGGCAAAGGAGAGATGGGCTCTCGTTGTTGCCCCGCTTAAGCAGCAGAATTTAACAAACTGAAATTGTAAGGGTTTTCATCATCGCAGATTCAGGAACTTTTCCGGCGAGGCGATACCGAGCAGTTTGACTTGGATGAGTTGGGGAAAAGCTGTTGCACGGGGTGGCTCGGGAATTTCTGGTATTTCAGGGGCAGGCAAACCGTCAGGGTCGTATAAATCGGTTATTTCAACGCTGTTATCGGCGGCGGTCATTTTCCCTTGAAGCGGATTCGTGCCGCTGATAAAATTATTAAGGATATGTGAAGTTAAGATCTGATCCTTTTAGGGAGAGACAATGGACCGCCCCAGAAATGATGACGACTTGTTTTTGTGTCTCAATGAGCTATTTGACGAAAAGATTCCGTTCAATAAAGTGTTAGGCCTTAAAGTGGAATCGCTGAGCCGTGACGGCGTCACGACCTCGTTCGAGATGAAGGACTATCTCCTCGGTCACGTTTCCCGCGGGATGCTCCACGGTGGCGTCATTTCGTCCGTCATCGACGTCACCGGCGGTTTGTCTGCTTTCATGGGTATTGAGGAAAGAATGATGGATGAGAATATCGAAGCGAAGCTTGCAAGGTTCGGCAAGGTAAACACCCTTGACCTGCGGGTCGATTATTTGCGCCCCGGCCGCGGCAAGCGGTTCGTCGCAAAGGCCCATGCGCTGAGGACAGGAAAAAAGGTCGCTGTCACTAGGATTGAACTCAGGAACGAGATGGATGATCTCATCGCCGTCGGCACCGGATCATATATCGTGGCGTAAGCTCAAAGCGGATTCTACAAATTACACCCTGACGCCGGTTATCGTTCAACCAACCCGATGCTTTGCTCTACAAACGCCGCTCTCCCTGGACTATCAAAAATTCGTCCCGCATGGGATTTGTTGGACAGGGGCGGACACGCGACTCTTGATCGTATTCCGCGCGACCGTCTCGTCAGCAAGACCGCAGCCGTTTATCCAAGATGCTTCTGAACTTGACGGTACGAATGGTGATCAGGGGTTGTTCCTGTAAGCCCTCATTGATATTTTGTATTTGGTTTAAGCGCTTAGCCGATGATCTCCAAAGCATCTATGCTGCCATCAGGCTTGAATAGCATGAGCGCCTCCATCTATGCAAAACGGTTCCTCCCCCCCCCTTTTTTTTCGCTTTCCACCTCCTTTTTGACTTAAGTCATGTAGCTTACATGGACCCCCGGGCTTATACTATAATTACTTAAATGAGACGGCCACAGGCGGTTGAGGATGGCTTGGTAAGAATTTTTAGAGGAGACAATGAGCATGAAGACAAAGAGACAGATAATCGAGATTGATGAGGCAAAGTGTAACGGTTGCGGACTCTGCGCAGCGGCTTGCGCTGAGGGAGCAATCGAGATCGTGGGCGGCAAGGCGTGCATTGTTCAGGAGGCATACTGCGACGGCCTTGGAGCCTGCATAGGGGAATGCCCCGAAGGGGCGCTCACCATCGTTGAGAGAGGCGTCGATGCTTTTGACGCTGAAGCGGCAGAAGCGCGCCTTCGGGCTGGCGGGAAGACCGAACCGCCGGAAGAGAAGACGCCTCCTCGCGGCTGTCCGTCCGCCCGGATCCAGATGCTTACCGTCCCCCCGGTTAGCAGCACCAATCCGCCCTCGTCCGCCCTCGTCCATTGGCCCGTACAGATCCGTCTGGTGCCGCCCACGGCCCCTTTTCTGAAAGGAGCAAGCCTCCTCGTGGCGTCCGACTGTACCCCTGTGGCTTATCCTGATTTCCATAAAGATTTCCTGAAGGGCAGGGCGGTCCTCATCGGCTGCCCCAAGTTCGACGACATGGAGGCTAACGTGAGCAAGCTCAAGGACATTTTCTTAACCGCAGAGATAAAGGATATCACGGTTCTCATTATGGAGGCGCCGTGCTGCTCAAAGCTGTCCATGATCGTAAAAGAAGGATTGAGGCGCGCAGGAAGAAAAATCCCCGTCGAGGTTGCGGTAGTGAGCGCGAGAGGGCAGATTATCGACAGGACAGCCCTGGCGGTATAGTATCAAGAAATAATCCCCCTCACCCTGTGCTTTCCCACCCCCTTGAGGGGGCCGGCAGAGCAGGCGCCTTGAGGCGAGGGAGCGTCTGTGACAGCCTGATTTTTTATCAGAAGAATGGATTTACGCGTTGTCCGGGCTCCTCGCTTAAGATCAAGCATGAAGCGGCTGTGCTGCGGGGGACCGCCGAAGACATCTAATTCATAACGTCTCCAGGATGCGGCTCAATATGTAGTTGATTATGGAAAGGACGACACTGAAGAACATGGCAGCCCAGAAGCCGCTCACATGGAAGCCTTTTATGACGGACGAAACGAGGAGAACCAGGGTGGCGTTGATGACGAAGGTGAAAAGCCCGAAAGTCAGGATGTTGATGGGCAGAGTGATAAGAATGAAGATAGGCCGAAGGAGTGCGTTGACGATGCCGAGAAAGAGGGCAACCCACAAGGCGGACCAAAAACCCGCGAGCATAACTCCGGGTATCACAGACGCAGCCAGCGCGATGGACACCGTCATCACCAGCCACTTGAGAAGTATATGCATATTTTGCCTCAAGACCCATTAATTAAGATAAACGACAACGACAGCAGCCAGACAGACGGGCGCCACAGCCACAGTTCTTTGGCATCCGGCAGCGCACGCATCACCAATACTATATCAATTATTAATACCCATGCGCAAGAGATAGGCATGTGAACATATAGGCAGTGCGCCTATCTCTTATGTTGCACGCTGCCTATATCCTTCTCTCACCTGAGAC
>JAISPL010000027.1 GCA_031274925.1 Syntrophobacterales bacterium
AGGACATACATATAGAAGAGGCTGCAAAGACATTCAAAATAGGCGCAACAACTCTAAAGGCTTGGCTGAAGCGCTACGAAGAAACCGGGATTCTGGAAAACAGGCCATTTAATGGAAAGCATAATAAAGTTGATCCGTCAAAACCTGAAGCCTATGACGCATATCAATCAGAGGGAGACTTCCCGCTACAGGAACCCTTTGAAATAAATACCACCCCCGGTACATCTCGTGCTGCCGGGCTTATCAGAAGGTTATGAAAATTATATGGCCCCAGACGGAACAAAAAGAAACTGTCAGACTTGAGTCTGCGCCAGTAAAGCGGCCCCCAATGCGGCGGTGATCTGGGGTTCGTCGGGAACCATAACAGTAGCTCCAAATTCCGCCTCTATGGTCCTTATAAGGCCGATGTCTTTTGCGCCTCCACCCGTGACGGCGCAATCCGGCGTGAGTCCGAGACGGACCACAAGATTTACTATCTTTGATGCCATGGCTTTATGGATTCCCGCAAGAATATCTCCTGCGAGGGCCCCTTCGGCAACCCGCGATACCGCCTCAGACTCGGCAAATACTGCACAACCTGTCGTGAACTCCACCGGCTTCGTGGCAGTAAGGGAAAGCGCTCCCACTTCCTCAATCCCGATGTGGAGAATACGGGCTGCTACCTGCAGGAATTTCCCGCTTCCTCCGGCACATTTTTCGTTCATCACAAAATTGGTTACTTTACCTTCGCTATTAACCCCGATCGCCTTGCTGAACTGAGCGCCTATATCAATTAAAGTCCGCACCGTCGGGAATAAGTAATGGATTCCTATGGCATGGCAAGAGATGTCCGTAGCCACCTGGTCGGCAACCCCAACCATGGCAGCCCCATAGCCTGTAGCTATCTTGCGCGAAATGTTATCCAATGAGATGCCAGCTTTCTTTAGGGCCTCATCAGTGACGGTTTTTACCGCCTCCTTATAGTCGCCCCCAGAAGGCAAAACTGCGTAAGACCGAAGAGATTTGTTCTCACATACTACAGCTTTTGAGTAACCTGAACCTACATCAATACCAAGTATATAGGCCATCTATCTATCCTTATGGACGGTCTCGGCCGTCCGATTTTCCAGCACTTATGAGAAGAACTTGGTTTCTCCAGAGAGTCCTTGCTCGCTCCTTTTGGGTGCCTGCCCGCTATGGGCTGCATTCTCGCAGGTTTCTTTTCCGATCAGGGCCGCCCCTAGGGCCCCTGTAATGAGGGGTTCAGGTGGGACCTTAAGGGGGAATTTGAATTTATTTTCCAGTGCCTTGACCAAACCGACGTTTTTTGCGCCGCCTCCCGTAACTGCCACATCCGGTTCCACTTTTAATTTTTTTACGAGTGCGTACACCCGTGTCGCAACTGCATCATGGACACCCGCGATCAGATTGGCAACTGGTTCGCCTGAGGCGAGCTGGTTTATTACCTCATACTCGGCGAATACCGTGCAGGTGTTGCTGATGGGGGCGATCCGTTGGGCCGAAAGGGATAGGGGGCCGATTTTATCTAAGGGCACGCCTAATGCATCGGCAATGACCTCTAGAAACCGCCCTGTCCCGGCTGCGCATTTATCATTCATGACAAAGTCCGTTACCTTGCCACTCTTTATCTTGATTCCTTTGCTGTCCTGTCCTCCGATATCAACCACCGTCCTTACTGTTGGCAGGACGCTGTGAAGCCCTTTCGCGTGGCACGTGATCTCGGTTACCTGCCTGTCGGCGAAGGGGACATTTATCCGACCGTATCCTGTTGCGACAATATACGCGAGATCCTCAAATCTGATGCCCGCCTTTACGAGGGCCTCCTCTATCACTTTGTTAGCCAGTTTTCGATGTTCAGGCCCTGTGGGGCCTATGATCGACGCATTGAGTTGGTCGCTCACGATGACCACTTTGGTCATGGTGGATCCGATGTCTATACCGGCAAAATACTGTTTCATCGTGTTTCAACTCCCCAGTTTTTCACAAGCCGTTCTTTTTGTACGATACTAACACATCTTGAAGATGTCGATCCTGCCCATGATAGGGCAACGTCATCCTGCTTAAGGAACTTGTATTTTCCTTTTACCTGCGCCAAAGAGATTGTGGGCGAAGGGACTATAGTCTTTATTAAAGGAGTTCTTTTTTGTAATGGTTTCTAGGCATTGTTCTTTAAACAACGGTATGATGCCCGTCACCGTCAAGATCTCCTGGGTCCAAGGCGGACAGATAGCCAATAACTTTATTGCCCGCAATTTTCAATTTTCTCACTCTCGACCAGTGCCTTAAGCTTCGCACTTTTGAGCCGTTGCAAAACCAATTGCCCTCTAATGATTCTGTCATGGTAACTCACCTCATCTGCCACTGTATCATATCTGACCACATGGTTAGTTTGATGTTTAGCTTCCAGATGAGTTTTTGGATAAAAAACAGTGTTTATATCTGAAAATAATTTTACTGGAAGGATAATAGGCTTGTCAATAGAAATAAAAAAGGACGCCAAATATTCACAAAGAGCATTTTTGTCAACTGATATCTACCCCCCTTACGACTAATGGCATATACATACCATACCTCACTTAAGAAGGTAAAAACTATGGGACATGTACTCCATGCTCACGCCAGGACAACTCAGGCAGTGCGTAGAGAAATAACAAAATAATCAAGAAAGCCTGATAAGGCTTGCAGTACGTTATGGTGTGAATCTAAAAACTATTGAGAGATGGAGAAAAAGAGACTTTGCCCAATGGGTCCTAAAGTCATCCGTAAGCCAGGTTAAAGAAGCCTCTATTGTGATTGCCTGATGATTTCATACCTGCATCGTTGGATTGTCATACGGAAACTGTCAAAGTTTGCATGATAAATCGACGAGAGCTTAATTCGGCATCCAGCGTTTATGACACATTTGACCGTGTCTGCCATCGCAACGGCCAAGTACGGACTATCAACGACTGTTGGGCGTTACCAATAAAGAACACCTTCATGTATTTCTAATGGCGTACAATCTGGCAAATCGCTTGAAAAGCTTATAAGGAAAATCTCCTTATGATTTCATCAGAGATATATGGACGCTTGAGCCTGAAAGATTTACTGATGAACCCAAACCATTTCAATGTGGGGGTAAACAGGTAGATTGTCTTATCTTTATGGCATGCAATGGAGCCGGACTCGTATGCACGGCCCGGCTCGTAATCTTCGAGATGCCGTCCTAATATGGGTACGGCAAAAGAATCAGTCGTCGTGGTTTCTGTAAGGAATTATCCGATAAACGTTAGTTTATCATTTTTTCTGTACACGAGAGCCTGGCAGATGGCAATTAGGCCCTCATCGTCTTTTACGGTAATCTGGTACGTGGCTGTCTTCCTGCCCCTGCTCATCTCTGTTGATTCCGCTCGAAGCAGACTGTTTCGTACCGCCGGTTTTATATAAGTAATGTTCATGTTGAGAGCTACCGCCATAGTCCCGTGACTGTTGGAGGAAATTTCGAAAGCCTCATCAATGAGAGAAAAGACGGCTCCCCCGTGGGCTGTGTGGTGTATATTGTCCATTTCCTCCCGATAGTGCATCTCGCATAGGGCATATCCATTGTCCACATCGACAAGCTTGATGCCAAGAAATTTGGCAAAAGGTTCCTCATTGACCTTTTTCATAAAAGCGCTCTTTGTTTTGTCGTCCATACAGTACCTCCTGATTTATATTTATTATTCGTTGTAAATATTTTTTTCTGAGCGCAATAGAGCCTATTGTTCCCGCAAGAGAACATTAGAGTGGATAGTAAATATGAAAGGGCAGGGGTCAGGTAGGTGAACATGGCCTTGTGTATTCGTCCCTGTACATCCGATATTTTACCCCATGCAATACTGAAGAAAATACCGAAAAATCCTAACGCGGCGAAAGCCTCACCAACGTTCTTTAGAGACAGATCTATTTTTTGTGAGAGAAAAGCGGTGAAGCGTGTGATATTGGGGCTTGTTTCTGGTTTCTTGCCGTCCCTATAAGTGCGAAGACCTTTCTTCCCTAGGTGGTACCTCAGAAATACATAGGGGAGAAAATAGAGGATACATGCCACGGATTCCATGACATACCATGCGTAATGCCATCCATCAAGACAGTTCCTTTTAATGAAGCGTGGGCCGTGACCCATGCCGATAATGAGCCTCGTGAGGAAGGCGAACCCGAAGGATTCTGAAAAATCGGTAAAGAAAAGGCTTAAGTCAATGATTAAGAGGAAAGCAAAGGCAGATATCATGATCTTGAAGCGTGCGGCAATGAAGCCCCCGATTACGACCAGACATAGGCCGATAAAATTTCTGATTGATATAAGACCTCTCTGTGTATAGCCAAAGGCCAGGTCCTCTTTCGCGGAGGAGAACATAGGGAGTATCGCCAAATATGATATTCCCCAGAAGCTGTTGGAAGGGACAACCACGAACGTTCCTATAAAGGCTATAATCCATGTGTAATGTTGTATCATGGCCTACCTCTTAAGGATATGCGTCAGGAACTGCCTGACAGCATGCCGGTCACCTACCTTGCCGTATCGACGCAATGAGCGGTCCGGCAGGCATTGCTCTGTCGTTAAAGGAACTCAAAAAAAATCCCATTATCCATAGCACAAGGCCTTAAACTTACCATATTCGACAACAGAAGATTTTGCTGTCCTGCCCTGATTTTTCTCTTTAATTCTCCAAGATTCAGCGTATATCCTGACCGTTTTGTCTTCTCGTCTTCGTGAAGGAGCTCTTTGATATTGGGGATACTCCTGTCGGTATAATAGTTTAGAGACCTGTCTTTGAGACGGTTAATGATATCCGCGTTGGTGATTGTGCTGAGATACACCTTGAAAAGAATGGGAGTTTTAATGAAAAAAAAGGTATCGGGAGGCGTGGAGGTTTTGAACCCTTTCCTTGTTTCCACCGTCTGGACAACTTTTACCCTGCCCCCCTCAATGACTTCCAGGCAGACCGTCTCTGAGACGAGTTTTGGTAAAGTGTCCATCAAAGGTCTTACCAACCGGGCAAAGTTTGTTGCGAGAAGCGTCTCTTTGGAGAACTGGATCAGACCGGTTGTCACACGGTAGTGTTTGGTCACCTGGTCTTGTTTGGTAAAACCCTTCGCTTTGCGTGCCCGAAGTACCCCGAACGCAGTGTCTTTGTTTACGCTTGGGTTTCCGTAGATCTTACCGATTTCCGTTGACTTTGGGTGGTCAACCCGGAACCGAAGCGCTATTACGGTTTTCTTTGCAACCTCTGTGCTATGCATATTTCTGATAGAGAATTACATGAAGTTCAATAACTCTGTCAAGTAAATTTACTTGACAGAGTTATTGAACTTGGATAAAGAGTTGGTAAGAAAATACAAGAAAAGTTTGTTTGTTATTAAAAATGAACTGGAGGCCGCATGACTAAAGAGCATCTCGATATAAAGGGCTTTCTCATCTTAGTAGTTCTCACCATGCTGTGGGGCGTTAATTATCCGGCGGTCAAGATTGCGAATGAAGGTTTTTCGCCTATTTTTAACTCATTCCTAAGGTCTTCGATCGCATCAATCTTGGGTATCGTATATTGCCTGAGGATAAAAGAGCCGTTTTTTCACAAGGACATCAGAATGTTTCACGGGTTTATGGTGGGGTTGCTGTTCGGGCTTGAGTTCGTGTGCGTCTATCTCGGTATGCGCTATACGGATTCGGCACGGGCTGTGATACTTATCAATATATCGCCCTTTGTTGTGGTCATTGCCGCATATATATTTCTCAAAGAAAAGTTGACCTTGGGGAAAGTTGCAGGCCTTGCACTTGCCTTTTCAGGGATCTTCATGATTTTCAAAGGCAAACCTTCCACTTGGACACCGACCATGTTGTGGGGGGATATTCTTGAAATTTGTGGTGCCTTCTTCTGGGGTGCAACCACAATCTATATTAAAAAATATCTTGCTGAAAAGGTCCATCCTATCCATACCTTCCTCTACCAGCTCGTCTTTTCCGTACCCGTCACATTTATTTGCGCCGTGATGCTGGAGCAAAAGTGGATACTGGATATGAACTTCGCCGTATTGGGTGCTCTCTTTTATTCATCGGTCATCGTTGCGTTCATCTCTTATTTCGCTTGGTTCAAGCTGATCCATGTCTATCCCGTCTCGGAACTTGCCGTCTTTACGTTCCTTATGCCGGTCTTTGGGGTTGCCGCAGGCGCTATCATACTTAAAGAGCAACTTACCCTCGGACTTCTGGCTGGTCTGGTCTTGGTGAGTGCTGGAATCTATATCACCAATGTGAGAAAAAAATAGAACCTCTTGGCAGAGCCGCGATAGTCGCTACGTAGTGACTGGGGCAGATTGATTGACAGTCAACGCTGGGAGTAAATATGGGTAGCGTGAGCCGAAGAGTTTTTACATCGACATCCTTGATCTTTCGGCCTGTGCATCTTTCGTTCCTCTTTTATTATTGAGACAGCGCTAGAACCGCAACCCCGGGATACGCTCTATACAAGCAATATTGACATGCAAGAAAGGTAATATCAACGTAGATTCCACCCACGTGAAGGGATTCATGAATCACCTTTTCTTATAAGAATCAGGCATGGT